>NZ_CAWLMI010000068.1:0-24727 GCF_963862045.1 Aeromonas sp. 159
TCGATCCCGCGTAGCTCCACCAAATTCTTGTTACAAGAAGCAAAAGGCCACCGCATCGCGGTGGCCTTTTGTTTTCTCCATCATTTATTTTCTCCATACGTCCGCGCCTTTCATTTGTAAATCCAATGACCTGAATGAAAAAGCCCGCGAGAGTCGCGGGCTTTGCTTGCACTATTCAAATGCGCCTGTGGTTAACGGCGACGTCGCCAGGCCAGCGGTAACAGGGCCAGCAGGCCGAGTCCCAGTGCACCGCTGCCTGAGGAGGTGTCCGGTTTGGTGGCATCGCTCTCCAGTCTCAGGTCGACGATGATGGGGTCATGGTCGGAGGCACTGAAGGGGTTGTCAGACTTGAGCAATGTGCCGGTGTACTGGCTGCCGTACTCGAACAGGGAGCTTTCGAAGGAGTTGATGTGCCAGTCGGCGACACCTGCTACCTTGCTGGCCAGCGCCGGGTTGGCGAGGGCGTAGTCCAGGGTGCCCAGCTCCCCGTCGTAGCTGTAGGAGATGGCTTTCTCCTTGTTGAATTTGACGTTGAGATCGATCAGGCCGTAGCTGCGAGTCACTTCGCGACCGAGCTGTTCATAGGACTGCTCACCGATAAAGGTGTGAGAGGCCGATACGATCTTCCGCTCGCTGGTGGCCGGGTTGTAGTCGGTCAGCACCCGGATCGGATCTTCCTTGGCGTAGGAGTTGAAGTCGCCAACCAGCAGCACCTGGCCCGGCAGTTTGCTGACTGCCTCACCCAGCACCTTGGCGGCAGAGACCCGGAACTCGGTGCACTTGCCCTGCAGGTCGGCCGGCTCTGTCTTGCCATCGCCATTTTCGTAGCAGCCTGACCCCTTGGATTTGAGGTGGTTGACCACCAGTGTCAGCGGCTCCTTGCTATTGGCGAGGGTGAAGGTCTGAACCAGCGAGTCGCGCTGACCGGCTGTCTTGGCCACACCACCAGTGGTGTAGCGCTGCTCCGGCAGCTTGATGACGCTGGCATCTCCGCTGGGGGTGAGCAGGGCAGGACGGTAGATCATCGCCACCATGATGGCGTCGCCGCCGAAGAACTTGCCATCGGTAAGGGCAGTGACCGGCAGACGCACATAGGCGTAGTGTTTGCTCGCATCCTTCTGCTGTTCGTTGAGGCGGGTCACCAGATTGTGGAGGGCCGAGTTATCCTCGAAGCCGTTGTTCTCCATCTCCATCAGGCCAAGCAGATCGGCATCCATTGCGGTGATGGCATTGACGATCTTGGTGCGCTGTTTCTCGAACTCGGGCTGGCTCTTGGCTCCCCGGTTGCAACCTTTGGCGTTGTCGGCATCCGCCTGATCCTTGCACAGGATATTGAGTGCGCCGCCGATGCTGGAGTGGCTGGTGAAGTAGTTGAGCACGTTGAAGCTGCCGATCCGTAGATCGCTGCCAGCGAGGCGAGCCGGCGCGTCTTGACGATCCTCTTCAGGGCTGCGCAGCAGAGCACCGGCAGTCAGGGTGATATCGCTCGGTACCACCAGACGGAACGCATCCTTGTTGTATACGATCACCCCCTCCAGCCCGGTCAGTTGATCACCGATGCGCAGATATCCCTGATCGGCATCCCAGCTCGGGAACCAGGGCAGTACGCCATCCGATGCTTTGTAATCAGACTCGACCACCAGACGGTTGCTGCCATTTTTGGTGGCCAGTGCGACAGCGTCCGCACTGCTGGCAACATGAAGTTGGGTCGGTTTGATCAGCGGGGTTTTGTGGGCCAACTCTACGTTGTTGCGATAGACCTTGTAGTCGAAGCCGTAGTTGCGGGTCAGGTGCAGGTCACTGCTGCTGTCGAGCCGTACCCGCATCCCTTCGTGGCGATTGAGCGCTTGCGCCAGCGTCTCCCCTTCATTGACCTGCAGTACGCTGGTCGGCACATTCAGCCCTTGTGCGGTGACTTGCAGGCGGGCTTTGCTGGATTCGAAGGTGGGTTTGAGCTGGGTACCGCCGTAGTACTCCTCGACCTTGGCTTCGAGGCAGAGTTCAGCCCCCGGTTTGATGTCTTTATATTTGGTCGCGAAGTCCTTGTCGTTCAGATAGACAAAGATGCCATCAGAGGTGGCCGGATTGCCATCGCCCACCGGGTCGGTCAGATAGAACCCCTTGGTCAGGCTTTGGCCCAGCGTCGTCACGATACCGCGAACGTTGAAGGTGCCCGTGCTGATTTTACCGGTCACATTGCCGTTCTTGTCGGTCACGGTCTGGGTGGCCAGCGCGCTGGCGGAGCCTGTGCCCTGAATGGTCGGGATGGGAGTGAGTTGAGCCGGATCGGACGGGCAGACAAATGCCGCATGGGCGCCTGAGGATGCAAGTGCCAGCCCCACGGCCAGCGACAGCAGGGTACGAGTACCTTTCATAGGTGTTCCTTTTTTATTTTTGCCAGTGATTCCATAGCCTTGGCTCGTTGACCAAGGGCGCGCATTGTCACATTTCTGGCATGTCATACCAGTGAGCCAACGCACATTAAATGAATCTGGGAAGGTGCGGGAAAGCGTTTTTATGATCCCAGTAACGATATGATTTTTTTGATAATTCAATCAATTTTAACCCTGAGATCATGACGCTTTCGTGGCAGGGGATAATTCTCTTTGAGAATAAAGATTGAGGGGATCTTGTCGCCTTCCTATACTGGGTTCGTTCCTCACGGAACCCAGGTAAAGGGCAAACCTGCAGTGATGTCGGGGCGCAATGCTTCCGGTCTCGATCGTGGATCCAGATAGCGGGGTTTCCCTGGGTGAGGGGTGGTTTTTGTGGCAGGTCCATTGCCAGTTGTCTGCGCCCATCATGCAGGTTGCGATTGTTCTTTGCCTTGGTGACCAATGCCAAGACAAAACAAGGAAGATAACAATATGCAACAGCTCTTCAGACCCAGCAGGCTTGCCATGCTGGTCGCCCTTGCGGCTGCGCCCGCCTGGGCTCAGGCCGCTTATCCCGCCTATAAATCCGGTACTGCCTACAAGGCTGGCGATATTGTCAGCAACGTCGGCGCCCTCTACGAGTGCAAAGAATTCCCCTATTCAGGCTGGTGCGGGGCATCCCCCTATCACTATGAGCCGGGGGTAGGTGTGGTCTGGGCTGATGCCTGGAAGCCCTATGGTGGCGAGGTGCCTCCTCCTGCACTCGGTGTGGCAGTCAGCTCGCCGGCTGCCGGTGCCAGCTTCAACGAAGGTACCAGCGTGGCGCTGGCGGTGAGCCTGATCGGCCCGGTAACGGCCTTGGTCAAGGTGGAATATCTTGTCGACGGCAAGCTGGTCGCCACGGCGAGCTCCTCCCCCTGGAGTGCCAGCTGGAGCGCTGCCGGAGTGGGGGCCCATACCCTCAAAGCTCGTGCGCTGGATAAAGATGGCAAGGTGCTGAGCGAAGCGGATTCGAGCTTCAACGTCGCCGCCGTGGTCGCGCCAGAGGCGCCCAAGGCGAGCATCAGCAGCCCGGCCAGCGGCGCCAAGGTGACGCTGGGTCGCAGTGTGGCGGTGAGCGGCAACGTCACCGATGCCAACAACGATGTGGCCAAAGTCGAGCTCTATGTCGACGGCAAGAAGGTGGGCGAAGATACCACTGCCCCCTGGCAGGTGAACTGGACACCGGATGCCAAAGGCAGTGCCGCCCTCAAGCTGGTGGCCACTGACAAGAGCAATCTGAGCGGCGAGTCGGCGGCGGTGACCGTCAATGTCGAGGAGGCCGCGCTGCCGCCCACCGGTGGCAACCTCTCTTGTGACATTCGCCAGGTCTATCGTCCGGATGGTTACGAGTGCATGGGGGATGACCATGCCCGTCGGGTTATCGGCTACTTCACCTCCTGGCGCACTGGCAAGAACGGCCTGCCCGCCTATCTGGTGAGCGATATTCCATGGAACAAGATCACCCACATCAACTATGCCTTCGCGGCGGTGGATGAGCAGAGCCACACCATCAAGGTGGACGATGCAGCCACCAAGATGACTTGGGATGGCGTGCCGGGTGCCGAGATGGATCCTGAATTTGCCTACAAGGGCCACTTCAACCTGTTGTCGAAGTACAAGAAGCAGTATCCGGACGTGAAGACCCTCATCTCGGTCGGCGGCTGGGCCGATACCCGCGGCTTCTACACCGCCACTACCAAGGGTGACTGCTCGGTCAATACTACCGGTATCAACACCCTGGCTGACTCGGCGGTGAGCTTTATCCGCCAGTACGGTTTTGACGGGGTCGATATCGACTACGAATACCCCACCTCGATGAAGGATGCGGGCAACCCCAACGACTTCCCGCTCTCCAACCAGTGCCGGGCCAAGCTGTTTGCCAATTACGAGGTGCTGATGAAGACCTTGCGGGCGCGGCTCGACAACGCCGGTAACGAAGATGGCCGCAAGTATATGCTGACCATCGCCTCACCGGCTTCTGCCTATCTGCTGCGCGGGATGGAGAACTTCCAGGTCACCCAGTACCTCGATTACGTCAACCTGATGACCTATGACTTCCACGGTGCCTGGAACCACTTTGTTGGTCACAACGCGGCCCTGTTCGACAACAATGCCGACCCCGAGCTCTCCCATTGGGGCGTCTATACCCAGACCCAGTTTGGCGGTATCGGTTACCTCAACGCCGCCTGGTCTGCCCACTACTTCCGCGGTGCGCTGGCGGCTGGCAAGATCAACGTTGGCGTGCCCTATTACACCCGCGGTTGGCAGGGGGTGAGCGGTGGCAGTCATGGGCTGGGTGGCAAGGCAGCCCTGCCGAGCCAGAACGAGTGCCAGCCGGGCACAGGTGGCAGCACCATTCCGTGCGGCAACGGGGCGGTCGGCATCGACAACATCTGGCATGATCTCGACAAGAACGGCAAAGAGATCGGCGGTGGCGCCGTGCCCATGTGGCATGCCAAGAACCTGGAGCACGCGGCCAGCCTCGGTATTACCACACTGCCGAGTTACGGCACCGCCTGGGGTCTGGATCCCAACAATCCGGCTCATGTGATGCAGGGCAAGTATGTGCGTTACTACGATGAGAAGGCCCACGCGCCCTGGCTGTGGAACGAAGAGAAGAAGGTGTTCCTCTCAACCGAAGATGAAGAGTCCATGGGCCACAAGCTCGACTACATCATCAAGCGCGGTCTGGGTGGCGTGATGTTCTGGGAGATGGCGGGTGACTACGCCTTCGATCCGGCCAAGAACGAGTACGGCATGGGCAGTACCCTGACCACCCTGGCTTACGAGAAGTTTGCCAAGGCAACCCCGTACAACACCAAGCAAAACGATCTGGCCGCGCCGAGCGCCCAGCTCGACATCCAGGTCAGCCTCTCCGGCTTCAAGGAAGGGGACTCCAACTATCCGATCAACCCGAAACTCAAGCTGGTCAACAAGTCGACCCAGACTATTCCGGGCGGCGCGCGCATCGAGTTTTTGGTGCCCACCTCCACCTCTGACACCATCACGGATCAGAGTGGCATGGGCCTGAAGGTGGTGGAGAGCGGTGGCAACGACAATTCGGAAGGCATTGCGGGCGAGAAGGACTTCCACAAGGTCGCCATGAACCTGCCGGGATGGCAGACTCTGGCACCGGGGGCCGAGATTGAAGTCGCCATGACCTACTACCTGCCCGCCGCTGGCGTGCCGAGCGGTATGCGCATCATCAGCGGCAGCCAGACCATTGGTCTCAAGGCCGAGTTCCCGACCTTGCCGGAGGCCGTGCTGGGCTCGGGTGGTGGCGAGAATCCGGGCACCAGCTGCAGCAGCCAGAACGTCAATCCGGCGGCCTACAAGGCCTATCCGAGCTGGCCGCAGGGGGATCATGCCAATGGCGGCGATCGCATCACCCATAACAAGGTAGTGTGGCAGGCGAACTGGTGGACCAGCAGCGAGCCCAAGGCAACCGATGGCAGCTGGAAGTCTGTCTGTAGCTATTGATTTTAAAATCAATGAGATAAGTGAGGCTTCGGCCTCACTTTTTTTGTCTGGTTGGTCGCTCTGGTTGAAAATGCGCCTGCCTTTCCTGGCGGGCAGCCTCTATAATAGAGTCGATTAATAATCAGATGGATATCAGCGTATGGCGAGTATATTGGATTCCGTTGATCAACGAACTCAACTGGTGGGTGAAAACCGCCTCGAGTTGTTGATGTTTCGTCTCGGCACCCGTCAGATGTTCGCCATCAACGTCTTCAAGGTACGGGAAGTGGTCAAGTTGCCCCATCTGAGCAAGATGCCGGGCTCCCATCACAATATCAGCGGGGTAGCCAATATCCGCGGTACCTCGATCCCGGTGATCAACCTGCGTAGCGCCATCGGTATGCGCCCCATGCCCATCGACAGTGAATCCAACCTCATCATTACCGAGTACAACCGCACCATTCAGGGCTTTCTGGTGGGGCAGGTGGCCAATATCGTCAACATGACCTGGAAGGATATCCTGCCGCCACCGCGATCTGCCGGGCGTGCCAACTACCTCACCGCCATCACCCGCATTCCCGAAGATGGAGTGGATCAGATCGTCGAGATCATCGATGTGGAGAAGGTGCTGGCGGAGATCATCACCTATGACATCCGCATCTCCGAAGAGGTGCTGGATCGGGAGATCCTGCCCGAGATGCATGGCCGCAAAGTGCTGATCGTCGATGACTCCAGCACCGCCCGCAATCTGGTGCGCGAGACCCTGGGCCAGCTTGGGCTCGAGGTGATCGAGTGTCAGGATGGTTTGCAGGCGCTGACCCTGCTCAAGGGGTGGTGCGATGCTGGCAAGAAGGTGACCGACGAGATCCTGCTGATGATCACCGATGCCGAAATGCCGGAGATGGACGGCTACCGCCTGACCCACGAGGTGCGCAGCGATCCGCGCATGTCTGACCTCTTTATCACCCTCAACACCTCCCTGAGCGGCAACTTCAACGAAGCCATGGTCAAGAAGGTGGGGTGTGACCGCTTTATCTCCAAGTTCCAGCCCGACTTGCTGGTGGGGGTGGCCCAGGAGCGGCTGCGTCAGGTGCTGGAAAGCTGAGAAGTTGCCTGCCGGTTATGCTAAATCAATAACAACACATCCCGCTTCGGCGGGATGTGTTGTTATTGGGTATTGGCGATGGATTGGTTGAATCAAGGTGCCACGCAGAGATCGTCGACCATTCAAAACATCCGATTTTGGCGGGATATTTTGTTATGGGATATTGGTGATAGACGGCGGGCTTATTGGCTGAGCAGCGGCTCCATAAAGCGGGCGACTTTATCGCGGATTTGGGGCTGGGCCGCCGGGGTGGGATGAATGCCATCGTTCATCATAAGTTCAGGGCGCAGCGCAATATCATCCATAAAGAAGGGCAGCAGTGGCAGATCGTTAGCCTGGGCCAACTCGGGAAAGATCTGTTCGAACTGGCGCAGATAGCGGGCACCGTAGTTGCGGGGCAGCTGGATTTGGGTCAACACCACACGGGTCTGCTGCTCCTTGGCGAGCGCGATCATGCTGGCCAGATTCTGGCGGGTAATGGTCGGTGCGAAGCCACGCAGGCCATCGTTGCCCCCCAGTTCGATCAGCAGCCAGTCCGGCTTGTGCTCCTTCAGCAGAGCGGGCAGACGGGCCAGCGCCCCCTGGGTCGTTTCACCGCTGATGCTGGCATTGAGCAGAGTGTGTTTCCCCCCCTCCTCTTGCCATTTCTGGTTGAGCAGGGCGGGCCAGCTCTGCTCAACCTGCATCTGATAGCCGGCGCTCAGGCTGTCTCCCAACACCAGCAGGGTTTGGGCCTGAGCCG
Organism: Aeromonas sp. 159; assembly: GCF_963862045.1. Lineage (NCBI taxonomy): Bacteria > Pseudomonadati > Pseudomonadota > Gammaproteobacteria > Aeromonadales > Aeromonadaceae > Aeromonas > Aeromonas sp. 159. Next base: position 7,724 of record NZ_CAWLMI010000068.1, read on the forward strand.
ACGAGAGCATGCTGCCGAGGCCAACGAACAAGACAAACAGAATACGCACCATCAATTCAACTCCCGCTATGGATTGTCATCAAGGGATTGGAACAAAGGATACAGAGCATGAGTTCAACCCCCATTATTGTCGTCAAAGGCCTCGGCAAATCGGTTCGCCTCGGCCAGGAAAGCCTCACCATCCTTGAAGGGATCGATCTGCAAGTCAATAGCGGCGAGACGGTGGCGCTGGTCGGTGCCTCCGGCTCCGGCAAGTCCACCCTGCTGGGGCTGCTGGCCGGGCTCGATCTGCCGAGTCAGGGAGATATCGAGATCCTCGGCAAATCCCTTGGCGAGCTGGATGAGGAGGGGCGGGCCCGATTGCGCGCCGAGCAGATCGGCTTTGTGTTCCAGTCGTTCCTGCTGCTCCCGACCATGACGGCGCTGGAGAATGTGATGCTGCCCGCCGAGCTGCGCGGCGAGCGTGATTGCGAACCAAGAGCTCGCGAGCTGCTGGCCGCGGTCGGGCTTGGCGAGCGGTTGCACCATCTGCCGCCACGGCTCTCCGGCGGTGAGCAGCAGCGGGTGGCCATCGCCCGTGCCTTTATGACCCGCCCCAGTCTGCTGCTGGCGGACGAGCCGACCGGCAACCTCGACAGCAAGACCGGCGAGAAGGTTATCGAGCTGCTGTTTGAACTCAATCGCAAGCACGGCACCACGCTAGTGGTGGTAACCCATGACCATCAGCTGGCCGAACGCTGCCAGCGGCAACTGGTCATGACGGCGGGCAGACTGGATCGCGAGGTGGCCCATGATGTGGTGTAACGGGGTGAGCTGCGGGTCAGGCGGGAGATGCAAGGGATGATGCAGTGGCGATTGGGATGGCGACTGCTGCGCCGGGAAGGTTTCAGCGGCGAGCTGCGCTGGTTTGTGCTGGCGCTGGCGCTTAGCGTGGCGTGTGTCTTGAGTGTGGCATTGGTGGCGGATCGGCTCGATGCCGGACTCAAGGCGTCGGGCCGCGACTTTATCGGGGCGGATCGGGTGCTGCGTACTGCCGCTGCTCTGCCGGATGGTTGGCTGGAACGAGCGAAACAGGATGGCTTGGCGGTGCAGACCACCGTCAGCTTCAACAGCATGCTGTTTCACGGTGATGCGTTGCAGCTTGCCTCCATTCGGGCGGTGCCCGATGGTTTTCCCTTCTATGGCAAACTCACTCTGGAACCTGCCCGTGCCCCGGCTCCCGGCGAGATCTGGCTCTCCGCCCGGGTGATGCAGCTGCTCAAGGCCAAAACGGGGGATGAGCTGGAGGTAGGCAATACGGTGCTCAAGGTGGCAGGCCTGCTTGGCGAGGAGCCGGACCAGGGCTTCAGCCCCTTCCTGCTGGCGCCGCGGGCGCTGATCCACAGTGCCGATATCGAGGCGACCGGCGCCCTGCTTCCCGGCAGCCGCCAGCAGTGGCGCTATCTGTTCAAGGGGCCGCGAGAGTCGCTGGCCCGTTACGAGCAATGGTTGTTGCCGCAATTGCAGGCCGGACAGAAGTGGATCAAACCGGATGACAGCGAATCCCAAGTGGGCCGATCGCTGGCCAATGCCGAGCGTTTCTTCCGGCTTGCCTCGCTAAGCGGGGTGTTGCTGGGGGCGTTGGCGATGGGGATTGCGGTGCGCCACTTTGCCGAGCGCCAGACCAATATGGTGGCGCTGCTCAAGACGCTGGGGGCATCACGTCGCTCGCTCTGGCAACTGATGGGAACCCTGCTGCTGTCGCTGACGCTGATCGGTGCGCTGCTGGGTCTGGTAGCGGGCACCGTCATGCAGTGGATCACCTTGCAACTGCTGGGGGACCTGCTGCCGCCGGATCTGCCGCTCCCCTCCTGGCGCCCCTTTGCGCTGGGGGTGGCGGTGGCGCTCTTTATCACCCTGCTGCTCGCTTTTGTGCCCTTCTTGCGGTTGCTGAAGGTGCCGCCGCTGCGGGTATTGCGCCGGGAGCTGGAGGCGGGGATTCCCCCCTGGCTGGCCCTGCCTGTCGGTCTGCTCGGGCTGTTTGCGCTGGTCTGGGGCTTTACCGCCGATGTACGGCTGGCGCTGGGTCTGGTGGGTGGCATGGGCTTGCTGATGGCCCTGCTGGCCCTGCTGGCGGCGCTGATGTTGCGGTTGGGGGCAAGAGTGAGCGGACCTCATGCCTTGCGGCTGGCGCTGGCCCACCTGTCGCGCGAGCGCAGTAGCGGCCTATTTCAGCTGGCGGGCTTTGCGCTGGCGCTGATGCTGTTTGGCTTGCTCTGGGCGGCCCGGGTCGATCTGCTGGATGAGTTTTCGGCACGTCTCCCCGTCGATGCGCCCAACCGTTTTCTGGTCAATGTGGCCGAGAACGAGCGGGAGGGGATCCTGAGCGAGCTGGCGGCAGCCGGGGCCACCACTTCCGATTTCTATCCCATGGTGCGCGGCCGGCTGACTCATATCGCCGGTGAGGCGGTGGGCGAGGGAGCGAGTAGTGGTCGTGAAGGGGTCGATCGGGAGCTTAACTTCACTACCACGGCGACCCTGCCAATCGACAACAAGCTGGTGGCCGGGAAATGGCTTGCCGGGCCCGGCGAGGTGTCGGTGGATAGCGAGCTGGCCAAGCGACTCGATATCAAGCTGGGGGACATGCTCGCCTTTACCATCGAGGGGCGCAGCTTCGGCGCCAGGGTCACCAGTTTGCGCAGCATCAAGTGGGACAACATGCGCCCCAACTTCTACATGATCTTCTCCGAGGATCTGCTGGCACCCTTCTCCCGAACCTGGCTTGGCAGCTACCGGCTGCCCGAGGCGGGACGCACTGCCGAGGTGGAGTTGATCCGCCGCCACCCCACGGTGAGTCTTATCGATGTGGATGACCTGATTGCGCGGCTTACGCAGGTCTCGGAGCAGGTGAGCCGGGCGCTGGCGCTGATGCTGGGGTTGGTGACGGTGGCGGCGCTGCTGGTGCTGCTGACCCAGACCCAGGCCAGCATGGCCCAGCGTCGGCGCGAGCTGCTGTTGATGCGCACTCTGGGTGCCAGCAGCGAACTACTGAAAAAGATGCTGCGCTGGGAGCTGGTGGCCAGTGGTGCGCTGGCGGGGTTCTGTGCCGCCATGGTGGTGGAGCTATGCTCTTTTGGCCTGCAGTGGTGGTGGTTCGAGGGGCAGTGGCAGTTCCACTGGGCTATCTGGCTCGGCCTGCCGACGCTGGGAGCCTTGTTGGTGACTTTGGCGGGGCAGGGGATGCAGCGCCAGCTGCTGGCTGGCACCCTGAGCGATCGGCTGCGGGGTCTGGGTCAGGGGTTGTTGTAATCCTGCCAGCGCGAGCCGATGCATACAAGGTGCAATAGCGCAGCCACAATAAACAAGCAGCCCGGCCATTGGCCGGGCTGCTTGTTATGCGAGGTGCTGACGAGCGGAGGCAGCGAGCTGGTGTGAGTTAGCGGGGCTCGCGCAGCAGATTGGCGAGGGCGCTCGGCAGCTCGGGATAGCTGAAGTGAAAACCGGCCTGTTGCAGCCGTGCTGGTATCACCTTTTGTCCGGTCAGCAGCAGATCTGCCGCCTCCCCCATCACCAGTTGCAACAGCGGCGCGGGCACGAAAAAGAGGTGCGGGCGGTGCAGCGTGGTAGCCAAGGTCTGGCTGAACTCCCGGTTGCTGACCGGATGGGGCGCAGTGCCGTTGAAGATGCCGCTGCACTCTTCGTGTTCCAGCAGGAACAGCATGGCGCGTACCAGATCCTGCACATGGATCCAGCTCATCATCTGGCTGCCCGATCCCATGGGGCCGCCGAGTCCGAGTCGGTAGGGGGGGAGCATTTTGGGCAGGGCGCCGCCATCCATGCCAAGCACCAGCCCGATCCGCACGATACAGACCCGTGTCTGGCGGCTCTGGGCCTCCTGCGCCAGGGTTTCCCACTGCTGGCAGAGCTGGTGGGTAAACTCGTCGTTGGGAGAGCGGCACTGCTCATCGAGGGTTTCGGTGCCCTGTCTGCCATACCAGCCGATGGCGGAGGCGTTGATCAGCACCTTGGGTGGTGTGCTGGATAGCTTGATGAGATCGACCAGCTGCTCGGTCAGCAGCCAGCGGCTATCGCAGAGCAGCTGTTTGCGCGACCCGCTCCAGCGTCCGGCGGCGATGGGTTCTCCGGCCAGATTGATCACCGCGTCCACGTCATTGAGGTCATCAAGCCGGTCGAGGTTATCCAATACCTTGATATCGTGGCCCAGCAGGGAGTAAGCGCGGCTCCCCTGCCTGCTCAATACCACGACCTCGTGATTGACCTTGAGATGGGCAACCAGCTTGCGGCCGATAAAGCCGGTCCCTCCGGTAATAAGAATCTTCATCGCTGCACGCTCCTGCTGCCGTTTGCTCTACTCTAATGACGTCGTCCTCCTGCAACAAGTGGACGAGCTTGGCATGTGTTGTTCACTAGACTGGTTTTAACTCTATCTTTTTCTTACCAGATATTGTTCAACAATAGTTTGAATTGATTGATTTTTGTTGGGTGGAGATTTGTTGAACAATCGCTATTATGGCGACCCTTTTCGCCTGTCCAACGAGGCTGTCACCCATCATCCGAGCATCAAAGAGGCCGCCATGCCATTTCGTCGTTTGAAACTTCGCCAGCTTTACTCGAGGATTCTGGTAGCGCTGCTGATGGGGGGCGGGATCCTGCTGCTGGGGGTTGTTGCCGTTATCTGGCAGACGGTGACGGAGATAGAGCGTGATGCCGATTCACGGTTGCAGCATGCCCGTATGATGTTTGATCGCTCCATCGGCCATGCCCGGCAGGCGGCCATCAATGTGGAGGGGATGCTTGGTCACTCCTGCAAGGAGGCGGCACAACTGCTGCGCGAACAGGTGGCCACTGTGCCCGATGTCCGTTCCGCCAATCTGGCTGTCGGCAGCCACATCTACTGCACCTCGCTCTATGGTGACTACGATGGCCCCTTCAATCCTGACAGTTATGTGGATGGCAGGCTGCAACTGCTGCCTGGCAATGAGGTTACACCGGATCGCCCGTTGATCGTGCTGCGTCATGAAACGGACAAGGGAAGTGTGCTGATCGGTGTAGATGGCTACTACCTGCGCAATACCCTCGAGATCTCCAGCAAGAACTCCCCGATGGCTCTCGTGGTGGGGCAGAGGGCTCTGTTTGGCTCAGGTCAGGTCGGGGCGGCACCCTCTCCGACAGAAGAGGGTTATATTGCCCTCGCTTCGGCCGATTTCCCCTACCAGGTCGTCACCAGGGTCACGGTGCATGACTACTGGAGCCACGCATGGCGCTACTCCAGATATACCTTGTTCCTCTCTCCGCTGCTGGCGCTGCTGATTGGATTCGGCACCTTCAGGCTAATGGGGCGTAGCAGCTCACCAGCGGAAGAGCTCAAGCGGGCGTTGATCGAAGAGGAGTTTATCCCCTATCTGCAGCCGGTGGTCTCCGGTGAGGATGAGCAGTGGCGTGGCTGTGAGGTGCTGATGCGCTGGCAGCATCCCAAGCAGGGGATGATCTCGCCGGATCGCTTTATTCCGCTGGCGGAAGATAGCGGGCTGATCGTGCCCATGACCAGCCTGTTGATGGCGCAGGTGCGCGACCACTTCTCCCCTTATGCCAGCAAGTTGCCGGCCAAGTTCCATTTTTGCTTCAATATCAGCGCCAAACACTTTCAAGATCTCGACCTGTTGACTGACTGCAAGGCATTTCTCGACGCGTTTAAGGACAATCCCGTTGATTTGGGGCTGGAGCTGACTGAGCGTGAACTGCTGGTAGCTGATGAGACAACCGCCCGGATGTTTGCCGAATTGCGTAAACTGGGCGTGTTGATCTCTATCGATGACTTTGGCACCGGTCACTCCAGTCTCACCTATCTGCAACAGTTTCAGGTCGATGCACTCAAGATTGATCGGAGCTTTGTGGAGATGATCGGCACGGATGCACTCTCCAGCCATATCGTTGAAAACGTGATTGATCTGGCGAAGCGACTTGAATTGATTCTGATCGCGGAGGGGGTCGAGAAGCAGTCGCAGGCGGACTACCTGCGGGCGCGCCACGTTGACTATCTGCAAGGGTATCGTTACAGCCGCCCCATCCCGATGAAGCAGTTTTGCAAGACCCTGTTTGGCTGAACGGTTGAATGGGGAGCATAAAAAAACCAGCGATCGCTCGCTGGTTTTTTGTTGATACGGTTTGGCTTGGGCGTTCAGAGCATGCGCTGGAGGGCGCGGGCCAGGCGTTTAACCCCCTCCTCGATGGTCGCTTCATCGACGCAGGAGAAGCTCAGGCGCAGGGTGTTCTTGATCTCGGGGCGCACGTAGAAGGGGGCGCCGGGTACGAAGGCCACTTTCTCCTTGATCGCCTCGTCAAACAGCGCCATGGCACTGATGTGGGCTGGCAGGGTCAGCCAGAGGAACATGCCCCCTTCCGGTCGGGTGTAGCTGACACCGGGCGGGCAGTGACGGGCCAGCGCGGCCTCCATGGCGGCGCGCTGGCGGCCATAGACCTCCTTGATCTTCTCCAGGTGAGCGTCGAGGGAGTTGTCGGTCAGGAAGCGGTGCAGCACCTGCTGGCTGAAGGCGTTGCTGTGCAGATCGGTCGCCTGCTTGGCGATGGTCACCTTCTTGCGCAGCCAGTCCGGCATTACCATCCAGCCCAGCCGGAAGGCGGGCACCACGGTCTTGGAGAATGAGCCGAGCAGCACGGTATTGTTTGGTGCCAACTTGGCAATGGGGGGCAGATGCTCGCCCTCGAACCGCAGCTCGCCGTAGGGATCATCTTCCACCATCAACAGCTCGTGGCTGATCAGCCGCTCCGCCAGTGCCTCGCGGTTGGCACGACTGTAGGAGACACCGCTCGGGTTCTGGAAGTTGGGCACGCCGTAGAGCAGCTTGGCATTGGAGCCGCTTGCCAGCAGCGCATCCAGTGCCGCCAGATCCAGTCCCTCTTCTTCAAGGGTGATCGGCTTGAAGGTGGGCTGGTAGACAGAAAAGGCCTGAATAGCGCCAAGGTAACCCGGCTCTTCGATGATGAGATCCTGACCCTCGTCGATCAGCACCTTGCCCAGCAGATCCAGCGCCTGCTGGGAGCCGCTGGTGATGAGGATGTTGTCCGGATTGATCTGCATGCCGTGGCGGGCCAGATAGCGGTCGGCAATATATTGGCGCAGCGGGGCGAAGCCTTCGGTCGCCGCATATTGCAGGGCAGCAGCCCCCTGTTCGCGCAGTACATCCTGACAGGCCTGATCGATCGCCTTGACCGGAAACAGGTGGGGATTGGGCAGGCCACCAGCGAAGGAGATGATCTCCGGATTGGCGGCAACTTTGAGGATTTCACGGATAAAGGAAGGCTCGACCTTCTCGAAGCGCTGGGCAAAAAACGGCTGCATAGACAATTCTCTCGGCATGTGGGCGGTCGCTCCATTCGACCGCCAGGTTATCCGTTTGTATCAGATTTCAGAAATGAGGCAATGATTGTCACAAAAATCGCCAAAAAAGGGCTGGAACGACTCTACTGCGGATTATATTGGACGGTTAGTCGGTGTGGTGATGCCAGTGAGGGAGCAGGGAAGTGGATGGCCGGAATATTTGTTGCGCGAAACACTTGCGCCTTGGGCCTATCTTGGGATAATTCGCTCCCCTGTTTTCGCGGGTCGATGAAATGACGAACCGCGAGCGGTCCCGCTCGGGATCGAACACAAGATGTATTACCCGGATTGATGAAATAACGAGACCATTATGCCTGTGACCCAAGATGTATTTAACGAAGACGGCAAGTTCATGCGCAAGATCCGCAGCTTTGTCCGTCGCGAAGGCCGCCTGACCAAAGGGCAGGAGAAGGCCCTGGAAGAGCTCTGGCCGGTCATGGGCATCGATTTCGAGCCAAAGCAGCTCGATCTGGTCGCACTGTTTGGCCGCGAGGCACCTGTGGTGCTGGAGATCGGTTTTGGCATGGGCGCCTCTCTGGTGGAGATGGCCAAGAATGCCCCCGAGAAGAACTTCATCGGCATTGAAGTGCACTCCCCGGGCGTGGGCGCCTGTCTGGGTACCGCTCAGGAAGCGGGCGTCACCAATCTGAAAGTGATTTGCCACGATGCGGTGGAAGTGCTGGAGCACATGATCCCGAACGGTTCACTCTCCTGCCTGCAGCTCTTCTTCCCGGATCCCTGGCACAAGAGCCGTCACCACAAGCGCCGCATCGTACAGCCTGCGTTTGCCCAGGATATTCGTCAGAAGCTGGCCATCGGTGGCGTGTTCCACATGGCGACCGACTGGGAAAACTATGCCGAGCACATGCTGGAAGTGATGAGCGCCGCCGAGGGTTACGAGAACACCTCTGCCACCGGCAACTGGGTGCCTCGTCCGGACTGGCGTCCGCTGACCAAATTTGAACAACGTGGCCACCGTCTTGGCCACGGGGTTTGGGATCTGATTTTCAAGCGTGTCAGCTAAGCTGGCACGTCAACACACCTAGCGTATCAACTAACTTGAGGAGCTATCATGGCCAATCGTAGCCGCCGCCTGCGCAAGAAACTGCGCGTCGATGAATTCCAGGAAATGGGTTTCGACATCAGTTTCAACTTCCCGGTCGGCACTGCCGAAGAGACCATCGATGCGGTAGTCGATGCGATGATCGATGAGGTTGTTGAACCCCGTAAACTGGCTTTTGCCGGCTCCGGTCACCTGGCCTGGGAAGGGATGATCTGCACCCAGCAACTGGGCAAGTGTACCGAAGAAGACCGCGCTGCCGTCAAATCCTGGCTGGAAGGCAAGGGGATGGAAGCCGTGGTCGTTACCGAGCTGTTCGACCTCTGGTACGGTGAACCGGCCTGATACAAGGCTGCCGCATCTGGCGCCTTGTTGTGGGTAACTGAAAAATCCCGCCGCTGGCGGGATTTTTGTCAGTGGGGATGGGATCTCCACCGCTGTTTTAGTCATGGAATCGCTTATTGCTTATGGTGTTGTCATCCGAATTACTGGCCAGCATCCTTGAAGAGGTGCGCCCGTTGCTGGGACAAGGCAAGGTGGCCGACTACATTCCGGCACTGGCTCAGGTACCGGCCGATCGGCTGGGTATCGCAGTCTGTACCGTCGAGGGGGAGCTGTTCACCGCCGGTGACGCTTTTGAACCCTTCTCCATCCAGAGTATCTCCAAGGCCCTGAGCCTGACCCTGGCACTCACTCTCTATCAGGAGGAGGAGATCTGGGCCCGGGTTGGCAAGGAGCCCTCCGGCCAGCCCTTCAACTCGCTGGTGCAGCTCGAGTTCGAGCAGGGGATCCCCCGCAACCCCTTTATCAATGCCGGGGCGCTGGTGGTGAACGATCTGCTTGAGACCCGCCTCACTGCGCCGCGTCAGCGTACCCTCGAGCTGGTGCGCCGTCTTTCCGGCAATCCGGCCATCATGGCGGATCAGGTGGTAGCCCGCTCCGAATATCAGCACTCTGCCCGCAACGCCGCCATCGCCTATCTGATGAAGGCCTATGGCAACTTCGAAAACGAAGTGGACAAGGTGCTGCAAAGCTACTTCAATGCCTGTGCCATTCGCATGAGCTGCGTCGATCTGGCGCGGGCATTCATCTATCTGGCCAACCGTGGTGTGCCACTGGGCGAGAGCGTGCCACTGCTGCCCGCTCGCACCACCAAGCAGGTCAACGCCCTGCTCGCCACCTGCGGCCTCTATGACGAGGCGGGCGATTTTGCCTATCGGGTCGGCATGCCGGGCAAATCGGGGGTCGGCGGCGGTATCATCGCCCTGATCCCGGGCGAGCTCTGCGTCTGTGTCTGGTCGCCCGAGCTCAACAAGGCTGGCAACTCGCTGGCGGGCACGGCGGCGCTGGAGCTGCTGGCCGAGCGGCTGGGTCGCTCCATTTTTTAACCTTGTTCACTATGAATCGAGAAATCACCATGAAACGACATCTTCGCTTCCTGCATGCCGCGCTGGCGACCTTACTGCTCTGGTGTGCCCTGCCCGCCGTGGCAGGGGAGTTGCCACCGCTCTCGCTGGCCGATGCCAAGGCCAAACAGGCTGTCATCCTGGATACCCGCGCCAGCTACTTCTATCAGGGGTGGCCGATGGAAGGGGAGAAGCAGGGCGGTCATGTGGCGGGCGCCGAGAACCTCTCTGCCGAGTGGAAATACAGCGATGAAGAGTGGCCAAAGGCGCTCGAGATCAAGGGGCTGAAAGCCGATCGTCCGGTTGCCCTCTACGGTGCGTCCCGCGAAGTGGCCGAGGTGGCCCGTCTGCTGCGCAAGCAGGGGATCAAGCAGCTGTTCGAGCTGCAAGGGTGGCAAGCCGCACCGCGCGAGTCGCTGGCACGCTGGCAGCAGCTGGTCTATCCGCGCTGGTTGGCGGATCTGCAAGAGGGCAAGCCGGTTGCCGCGGCGCCCAAGGGAGACTGGAAGCTGTTTGAAGTGGATTGGGGTTCACCCAAGGCCTACCTCATCAGCCACATCCCGGGGGCCGGTTATATCGATACCAACAGCCTCGAAGAGGAGCCGCTGTGGAACAAGGTCTCTGACGAAGCGCTCAAGAAGCTGCTGCTGGATAACGGCATCCGTCACGACACCACCGTCATCCTCTATGGTCGCAACACCATGGCGGCCGCCCGTGCCGCGCACCTGATGATGTATGCGGGGGTGGAAGATGTACGCCTGCTGGACGGTGGTCTGGATGCCTGGTTTATCCAGCATCTGCGCACCGAAACCGGTCTGCCCAACAAATATGAGCCGGTGAAGGAGTTTGGCGTGGCCATTCCCGCTCACCCCGAGTACTACACCACGCTAAGTCAGGCGAAAGAGCTGCTCAAGCAGCCCGATAGCGCACTGGTCAGCGTGCGTACCTGGGACGAGTTTGTCGGCAACACCTCAGGTTACAGCTACATCAAGCCGAAGGGCGATATCCCGGGAGCCAAGTGGGGTCATGGCGGGGTGGATGCCAACAGCATGAGCGATTTCCACAACCCGGACGGCACCATGAAGCCGGCCCGCGAGATCCTCGCCATGTGGGACCAGTGGAATATCGAGCCAACTCAGCAGGCTGCGTTCTACTGCGGTACCGGCTGGCGCGCCTCCGAGGCTTTCTTCTACGCCTGGCTGATGGACTGGAAACAGATCAGCGTCTATGACGGCGGTTGGTACGAGTGGAGCATGGATCCCAAGAACCCGACCGTGACCGGTGAGCGTCAGCCTGCCAAGTCATGATTGCGTTATTGCGCTTGAAAGAAGAGGCCGGACAGAGATGTCCGGCCTTTTTCATTGCGCTCACCACCCGGCCAGATAGCGAGGCTAAGTCGCTGATTATTGACGGCGATCCCGCTTTGCTCATCCTGCCATCCCGTGCCGTGCGATTGAACTAGGCTTCAAGAAACATCCTCGTGGTGAGGATGATCGCAGAAGAGGCCGCAATGAAAAAACTGATGATGATCCTGGTGTGCGCCCTGGGGCTGGTGGCATGCAGCTCCCAATACATCATGAGCACCAAGGATGGCAAGATGATCACCACAGAGAGCAAACCCAAGCTGGACGAGAGCACCGGCATGTATCGCTATTACGATCATGAAGGGCGCGAGGTCATGATCAAGAAAGATGACGTGACCCAAATCATGGAGCGCTAAGCGCTCTCTTGCTGCAAGGGCCGCTATCTGCGGCTCTTCTCTTTTTGCCGAAAAGTCGCGCTGTTTTCTCTGTTGATCCCCGCACATTCGCAGCAAATTCAGCTTTTATACAGCTTCCGTTATGGTTTAACCCTTATCATCACACTCCATTTTTTATTGGAGGTGTTATGTCCTTGATGTCTATCTGGAATTCCCGTTTTTCTGCACGCAGCTTGCTGGGTGGTGCCTTGCTGGTGGTGGCGTCAGCCAGCCATGCCGGTGACGATCAGTTCACGCTGGGGCGGACTATTTTGCTGGGAGCCGGTGATCATGGTGCGACAATTCCTTTGGTGGTTTGCCGTCAGACCAAATATATCAAGGTGAAGGCGGAGCGTGATTTGACCCTGGATCGGGTGGTGGTGACCTATGGTGGTGATCGTACCAAGACCATTCGTTTCGATCGGGAAATGAGCAGTGATAAAGAGACCGAGTGGAAATCACTGGGCTCGCGCCGTTGTGTGAAAAAAATCGAAGTGTACGGTAATTCAGAGCGCAGCAAAGCGGGCGTAAAAGTATTCGGCCGCAAATAATTGATGCGGTTTTTCTGCGCAAACAGATGAGTTGAAAATAATGGCGAGCCGTGGCTCGCCATTATTTTTTATGGTCAGGTTCGCTATTTTTTCGGCCGAAATGGTTTGATGACGGTTTCATCGCACTCGAGATACGGCCCTTCCATCAAATCGATGCAGTAGGGGATGGCGGGGAAGACTGCATCCAGACATTCGCGGATTGATTTGGGCTTGCCCGGCAGATTGACGATCAGGGTATCGTCGCGCAGTCCGGCAGTCTGGCGCGACAGAATGGCAGTCGGCACAAACTTGAGGGATTCGGCCCGCATCAGCTCGCCAAAGCCCGGCATCATGCGATCACACACCGCCTCGGTCGCTTCCGGCGTGACATCCCGCTTGGCCGGACCGGTGCCGCCTGTGGTGACGATGAGACAACACTGCTCCTCATCCGCCAGCCGGATCAGGGTCGCTTCAATCTGCTCCTGCTCATCGGGGATCACCTGATAGACAGGTTCCCACTCCGAGGTCAGATAGGCGTTCAGGGTGTCGATGATGGCCTTGCCGGAGAGGTCTTCATAGATGCCCGCGCTGGCGCGATCGCTGACGGTGACGATACCGATTTTTGCCTTGCTCATGGTCTGCTCTTGAATGTCCGATAAAAGTGGCAATTAAAATAACATAATCAGTGAGATATGTTAAACCGTCAGGAGATGACGCGGGTCGGTGAGGGAAGAATAAAGTGTCGAATGAAGCAAAATAAGGCCGCCCGGATTTTTATTTGCAATAAAAAACAGAAAATCACAACCTAAAATGTATAAGTGTTTTATCTCGCCTGAATTAAAAACAATCGCTTGTTTCCAAACACAATTAAAATAGATAGACACCCTCGTAGTGACCATTGTCCGGTTTAGTCGCCAGTGGATGGATTGAACCCTTTTTCGCCGCATCGTATATACAGATTTATATGGCTGGGACGTGATGGTGTGGTACCGCAGTGTGTTGTCAGCAATAGTCGCCAAGGAGGGCATATGGAGTTGCCTGATTTTGACACCCTGAAGGAGTTGGCTGCGAGTGAGCCCTCCCGGCTGGATGCGATTCTGGAGCAGCAGATCGACCAGTTGATGGCCCGTGCGAGCCCCGATCAGCAGCGCCGTCTGCGCGGGTTGCAGTTCAAGATTGATGGTCAGCGCCGTCTGGCGAAAAACAATCTTGATAGCTGTATTCGGATTACCAACATGATGCGGGAATCTTTTTATTTGATGCGCAGCGAAATGAGCCAGTTCAGGGAAGAGGGGGACCCTCCGCCTGAAAGCGATGGCAGTGGTAAAATAATCCGTCTGGCGGACTATCAACGTCGCAAATAATCTGCAATAACCCCCTTGGTTGATATTTCAGCCAAATCGGTGAGGCCATGATAAAGGGAATTGCTGGCGACCTGATTGTTATGGTTTTTAATGTTAGTCGTAATGTATTTGTGATGTAATCTCTTTTCTCCTTCTTGTAATAACTTATTAGTCAGGTTGTGATAGGGGTGGATGAATAACAGTAAAAGTTAGGCTAATATGGCCGAAATTTTTATTGCTACGACTCGAAGGGATTATGAGAAGTATCACACCAAGACGGGTGTTGTCGCGGGAGCAACAGACAGAGATCACCCGCATTATCGTCAAGGTGGGTCAGATGTTGGCCCAGTTCGGGGCGGAGAGCCGGATCATCGAGCAGACCACGGTGCGGCTGGGGATGGCGCTGGGGCTGGAGAGTGTCGAAATGGCCATCTCTTCCAGTGCCATCGTGCTCACCAGTCTCTATCAGGGGGGTTGCGTCACCACTACCCGGCGGGTGCGCGAACATGGCATCAATATGCAGGTGGTGTGCGAGATCCAGCGGATCTGCATCATGGCGGAAAAAGAGCTGATCGGTGCCCGTGAAGTGCGCCAGCGCCTCGAAGCCATCGTCCCTTTCCACTATCACCCCTGGTTGGTGGTCCCCATGGTGGGGCTCTCCTGTGGTGCCTTTAGCCTGCTGTTTGGCGGTGACTGGCCCATCTTCCTGGTGACCTGCTTCTCGTCTGCCGTGGCGATGCGGGTGCGCCAGTTGATGGCTCGCCATCACCACAGCCCGCTCATCAACTTTGCCGCCACCGGCTTTATCGCCACCTTGCTCTCTTCCAGCGCCACCTTCTTCAACTGGGGTGACCAGCCCTATCTCGCCATGGCGGCCAGCGTGCTGTTGCTGGTGCCGGGCTTTCCGCTGATCAATGCGGTCTCAGATATGGTGAAGGGCTACTTCAACATGGGGCTGGCCCGCTGGGGGACTGCGACCCTGCTGACCATCAGCGCCGCCATAGGTATCATTTTGGCCATGTCGGTCACCGGTATCTGGGGGTGGAAAGTATGATGGATTTGCTCTGGCTACTGGCCAAGGATGCCTTCTGGTCCTCCATTCCGGCGGTGGGGTTTGCCATGTTGTTCAACGTGCCGCCACGGATGCTGAAGTATTGCGCCATGGGCGGCGCATTGGCCCACAGTCTGCGGACCCTGCTGATCCACTATGGTATGCCCATCGAGTGGGCGACGCTGGCGGCGGCGACAACGGTCGGCTTTGTCTGCGTCTACTGGTCGCGCCGTCTGCTGGCACCGCGTCCGGTGTTCAGCGTTGCCTCCATCATTCCGATGATCCCGGGCAGCTATGCGTTCAAGACCATGATCGCGGTGGTGGAGCTCAATATCAACGGCGTGACCATGGAGTTGATCCAGAGTGCGGTGGAGAACGGCCTCAAGGCGCTCTTTATCGTCGGTGCCCTCAGTTTCGGTTTGGCGATCCCCTCTCTGGTCGTGTACCGTAACCGCCCCATAATCTGACAGACGGTGAGAGGCCCCATGAAGATTTCCATGATTGCCGCCATGGCCCACGACAGGGTGATCGGCAAGGACAACCAGATGCCCTGGCATCTGCCTGCCGATCTGGCTCACTTCAAGCGTGTCACCCTCGGTAAACCGGTATTGATGGGGCGCAAGACCTTCGAATCCATCGGTCGACCGCTGCCCGGACGGCGCAATCTGGTGATCAGCCGCAATCCCGACTATCAGGCTGAGGGCATTGAGGTGGTGGGCTCCGTCGAGGCGGCGCTGGCGCTGTTGGCAGGCAGCTCGGTGGAGGAGTTGATGGTGATCGGTGGTGGTCATCTCTATGCCGAGATGTTGCCGAGCGCGGATTGTCTCTACCTGACCCGCATCGATCTGGCGGTGGAGGGGGATACCCGTTTCCCCGCTTTTGATGATGGCCAGTGGCAACGCATTGCGTGCGAGAGCCACCCTGCCGATGAAAAGAACCCGCACCCCTATAGCTTTGAGACCTGGCTGCGCCGCTGACGGGCAAATGCTAATTTGCAAATAACAACAAGGGCATCTTCGGATGCCCTTGTTGTTCTGTTGGGTTTTCAAGACGGGATTAGATGCCTGAGCCGTCGTTCTCGCCATTTTCCTCGTGCAAACCGCACTCGCGCTTGAGGCCGAAGAAGCGGGTCTGCTCCTCGCTCATGCCCGGCTCCCATTTTGTGGTGGTGTGGACATCGCCTACCGAGAGGTAGCCCTGCTCCCACAGCGGATGGTAGGGGAGGTCGAACTCTTTGAAGTAGTAGAAGACGTCCTTGTTGCTCCAGTCGATCACCGGCAGGAACTTGAAGCGGCCGCGCTGGATGCCCAACACCGGCAGCTTGCCACGGCTGCCGGACTGCTCCCGGCGCAGGCCGGAGAACCAGGTCTGGGCCCCCAGCTCGCGCAGGGCGCGGTCCATCGGCTCCACCTTGTTGAGCTGGTTGTAGCGGGTGATCCCCTCCACCCCCTGCTCCCACAGGAGGCCAAATCGCGCCTCCTGCCAGGCAGGGCTGAGCTCGGCCCGATAGATCTTCAGGTTGAGCGCGAGGCGCTCGGTCAGCTCGTCGATAAAGCGGTAGGTCTCGGGGAACAGATAACCGGTATCGGTCAGCACCACGGGCACGTCGGCCCGCTCGCGGCTTACCAGATGGAGCATCAGCGCTGCCTGAATGCCGAAGCTGGATGAGAGCACATGCTCCCCCGGCAGATTGGCCAAGGCCCAGCGCACCCGTTCGGGGGCACTCATGGTATCCAGTTCCCGGTTGAGGGGCGCGAGTGCCTCGACTTGCTCCTCACGGCCGAGGGCCAGCAGTGCCTGCAGGTCAAGGCGGCCATCTTCAGTGACATTAAGCGGCAGATTAAGCGGCATAGAAGTCCCTCGCAGAATCGATAACGGGCGCAATTACCCCAACCCGGATCACGAAGTCGCCGAAGCACTCACCCTGATTGCGCTCGCTGGCCCAGCGGCCGATCAACGTGTCCAGTTCGGCCAGGATCTGCGGCTCGGTGATGTTCTCGAGGTGCAGGCGCGGAATGCGGGTGCCCTCCAGGTTGCCACCCAGATGGAGGTTGTAGCGGCCGGGCGCCTTGCCCACCAGACCCACTTCCGCCAGCATGGCGCGGCCGCAGCCGTTGGGGCAACCGGTGACCCGGAAGATGATGGCGTCATCCGCCAGCCCATGTTTGGTCAGCAGCCCTTCGATGTCGGTGACAAACGCCGGCAGCATGCGCTCGGCCTCGGCCATCGCCAGCGGGCAGGTGGGCAGGGCCACACAAGCCATGGACTGCTTGCGTTGCTCGCTCACGCCGTCATCCAGCAGGCCGTATTGGCGTGCAAGCCCTTCGATGCGAGCCTTCTCGCTGGCAGGTACCCCGGCGATGATCAGGTTCTGGTTGGCAGTCAGGCGAAAATCCCCCTGATGCACCTTGGCGATCTCCAGCATGCCGGTTTTGAGCGGCTTGCCCGGGAAGTCCAGCAGGCGGCCATTCTCGATA
>NZ_CAWLMI010000069.1:0-9956 GCF_963862045.1 Aeromonas sp. 159
ATGGCGGAGGAGGTGGGATTTGAACCCACGGATGGTCGCCCATCGCCGGTTTTCAAGACCGGTGCATTCAGCCGCTCTGCCACCCCTCCGCAGCAGTGCGGCGAATATTACCATGCTGATCCGGCTTGTAAATCCCCGTCCGGTTCGATTGCTGGTTAATTGCGCTAAATGACATGAAAAAGTGGCAATCAGAGCGTATCAAGCGCTTTTTTGGCCAGATAACTTGACTTGAAAACAGACTCAACCACTATAGTGGCCTCTATCATATCCTCTGCAAGATAACGTTATGACTATTAAAAATGCCCTGTTTTGCGCGCTGGCTGGTGTGACCCTGCTGGCGACGCCGGTACATGCAAGCGAGCTGACCAAAAGCGATGTCGAGCAAATCGTTCGCGACTATCTGGTCAAGAATCCCGAGATCCTGGTCGAGATGTCCAATGCCCTGCGTGCCAAGCAGGAGAGCCAGCAGGCCGAGAGTGACAAGGCGCTGATCAAGGCTCACTCCAAGCAGCTTTATGCCAATCAGGATCCCGAGATGGGGAATCCGAAGGCGTCGCTGAGCATTGTAGAGTTTTTCGATTACAACTGCGGTTACTGCAAACGGGCCCATCCGCTGGTCAAGCAGCTGATGGCGGAAGATAAAGATATCCGTTACATCTACAAGCAGTTCCCCATTCTGAGCGAGTCCTCCTACTTCGCCGCCCGTGCTGCGCTGGCGGTCCAGCTGGGTCAGCCTGACAAGTACCAGGCGTTCCACGAGAAACTCTATAGCCATCAGGGCCCGCTCGCTGATGAAGCACAGGTCAAGCAGTTGGCTGTGGCGGCCGGTGTGGACTGGAGCAAGGTGGAAGCCAAGATCAAGGATGGCAGCATCGATCAGAATCTGGGAACCAACCGGGCTCTGGCTGAAGCGCTCGGTATCTCCGGTACCCCGGCCTTCATCATCGGTGATCAGATCCTGCGCGGTGCTCCCCGTGATCTGGCCAGCCTGAAGGGGTTTATCAAGGACGTGCGTGCCGGCAAGAGCATTCAATAAGCGGTTGTCATGGTCGAGGGCCCAGCGCCCCGGCCAGATACAGAAAGAGGGTCGGTATCACTACCGGCCCTCTTTTTTATTATGTCCTTTGGCACAAGTGGTCGTCGCGAAAGGACCATAACAACGTGCTCAGGACCCGGCCTGTTGGCCTCAGTAACAAGTATTAGCAGAGTCGTTCGGAGTCGATTGATAAATATTTCGCCTCGCAGAGGTGTGTCATGCGGATTGCTTAATTCCGGTCAAGATTTTTTCTGCTGCTTGCCTTAGAATCGCCGCCCGTTGCAGGAGAAACCCCTATGTTAGTTGATATTTTACGGCTGGTTTTTATAGCCGGAGGCCTCGTATTCATCTTTATGCTGGTACAAGCCTGCTGGCGGAAGAAGCAGAGTGGATCCTTTGAGGCGACCCCCTTCTGGCCGGTGGCATTGATCGGTGGGATTGCCAACTTCCTCGATACCCTGGGGGTGGGCAGCTTTGCGGTAAAGACCGCCTGCTACAAGCAGTTCAAGCTGATCGATGATCGGGTGCTGCCGGGTACCCTCAATGGGCAGTGCGTGCTGCCGACCGTGACTCAGTCGCTGATCTTCGTCGGCGCAGTAGCGGTGGATCCGCTGACGCTGATCAGCATGATGATGGCCGCCGCAGCGGGCGCGGCCTGGGGCGCTCGCCATGTGGCCTCGTTTGATCGGCAGACCATCCGGTTGGTGATGGCCATTTCTTTACTGATCGTTGCAGGGCTTATCTTTGCCGGTCTGCTGGGTCTTTTCCCTGTAGGCGGCGATGCGATGGGGCTCAGCGGCTACAAGTTGGCGATTGCCCTGCTTGGCAATTTCATCTTCGGGGTGCTGATGAATGTCGGTATCGGCTTGTTTGCCCCCTGTATGACGCTGGTTTATCTGCTGGGGATGAATCCGCTGGCGGCGTTTCCGATCATGATGGGCTCCACCGCCGTGCTCAGCGTCTTCTCCGCAGGCACCTTTATCCGCAAAGGGGCGTTTGATGCCAAAGCCGTGCTGGCGGTGGCCATCTTCGGCCCCATCGGTGTGGTGCTGGCAGCCATGCTGGTCAAATCCATGGATATGGAGATGCTGAAGTGGCTGGTTGCCTTTATCGTCATCTATACCTCCTGGACCATGTACGCTTCCTGGCGGGCGGCGCGTCGCTCCCCTGTGCAGCTGACGGTGGAGAGCGCAGGCTAGCCTGTACCAGTGCAGCTTCGGCCTTGGCCCCCAGAAAAACATAGAGGCCAAGCGCCAGCAACAAACCCACCGCACACCCCATCACCCCGACCGCAGGCCAGAGCAGCTCGCTCTGGCCGAGCGAACCCTTGAACAGCAGCAACAACCCCTCGATGGAGACCGCGATCAGAATGGCGGCGATAAAGCGGGTGATGGTGCGGCGAATGGCGCTGTGGCGGAAGATATCCTTATGCAGCAGTACCTCCTCTTCCAGAATGGTCTTGCCCAGATCGAACACCGCCAGTGCCAGCGTCAGGAAGATGATGGCGCTAAAGGCGCCGAGCTGGTTCTGCTGCTCGCCGCACAATAGCTGGTAGAGCTGCTCCAGCCCGTGCCAGATCAGGGTGGCGACGATCAAAAACAGCGCCATGCTGAGCACCACATAGACCGCCTTGAACCAGGGCATGGCGCGGCGGCGCTCCCTGTCTCCCATCAACCAGCCAATCAGCTGATTCAGACAGACGGTGATCTCTCGTCCTTGTCCCTGCACGATAAGGTGCAACCGGTTATGGGCGGCCGGTGCCGCAGGCTGGATGCACATCGGCCCCTGATAGTGGTCAATGCTGACGACAAAGGGATACCCCTTGAGCGAGACAAGGGGGGCGCTGAGTAGCCCCTGCAGTAGCGGGGTCAACTCCTCCTGATACTCCTGATAGCGCCGCAGCACATCGATGGGGCTCATCTCTGCCATATGGACCTCGGTGACGTGGGCTCTTGTGGTGAATGTGCAAATAGTGGGCCTGCTTTATGACAGGGATGGTAGGGCAAGTTGCACCAGAGGATGACAAATTGGTGAGTGACGAAGAGGGAATGCACCAGAAATGGGCGTATCGATGCCCTGTCTGGTGATGAAGGCACTGCAATAGAAAAGGGCCCATGACGGGCCCATGACGGGCCCATGACGGGCCCTTTGCGACCACCAGCGGCGATTTAGCCAGCCAGCTTGGCGAAGCTGCGCTCGGCGGCAGCCAGAGTGTGTTCAATCTCCTTGTCGCCGTGAGCCAGTGACAGGAAGCCTGCCTCGTAGGCGCTCGGCGCCAGATAGACGCCCTCTTCGAGCATCAGGTGATAGAAGCGCTTGAAGCGTTCCATATCGCAGCGAGTGACCTGCTCGTAGCGGGTGATTTCGGGCTCGTCGGTGAAGAAGAAGCCGAACATGCCGCCCACATAGTTGATGGCGAGCGGGATACCGTGTTTGGCGGCGGCCGCTTTCAGTCCCTCGGCAACACGAGCTGTCTTGGCGCTCAGCTGCTCATAGAGACCCGGCTCCAGCAGCAGATCCAGCATGGTCAGACCGGCCGCCATGGCCACCGGGTTGCCGGAGAGAGTACCCGCCTGATAGACAGGGCCGGTCGGGGCAATGTGCTGCATCACCTTCTTCTTGCCGCCGAAGGCGCCCACAGGCATGCCAGCACCGATGATCTTGCCGAGGGTGGTGAGATCCGGGTCGATGTTGTAGTGACCCTGAGCACCGCGCAGGGAGACGCGGAAGCCGGTCATCACCTCGTCCAGGATCAGCAGGGCACCGAACTCGTCACAGATGGCACGCAGCCCTTCCAGGAAGCCGGGGACCGGCGGGATGCAGTTCATGTTGCCTGCGACCGGCTCGACGATGATACAGGCGATCTCGCTGCCGTACTGGGTGAAGGCTTCACGCACCGAATCCAGATCGTTGAAGACGCAGGTCAGGGTGTGTTTGGCGAAATCGGCTGGAACGCCCGGGCTGTTGGGTTGACCCAGGGTTAGGGCGCCGGAACCGGCCTTGACCAGCAGAGAGTCGGCGTGGCCGTGGTAGCAGCCCTCGAATTTGATGATCTTGTCGCGGCCGGTGTAGCCGCGGGCCAGACGGATGGCGCTCATGGTGGCTTCGGTGCCGGAGTTGACCATCCGAACTTGCTCCATGGAGGGGACGATCTGGCGGACTTTCTCGGCCATCAGCACTTCGATCTCGGTCGGCGCACCGTAGCTCAGCCCCTTCTCAACGGCCTTGATGACGGCGGCTTTGATGGCGGGGTAGTTGTGACCCAGCAGCATGGGGCCCCATGAGCCGATGTAATCCACGTAGGCCTGACCATCCACATCATAGAGATAGGCGCCATCGGCGTGATCGATGAAGCGGGGCGTGCCGCCGACCCCATTGAAGGCGCGGACCGGTGAGTTGACGCCACCCGGAATGGTCTGGCGGGCCTGTTCAAACAGCTGATCTGATTTTGACATGGATCATCCTTAATGGGATTTTGGTCGTCACACAAGGGATTGCAGCCGATTGAGACTCGGCAGGCCGGAGCATCAGGAGTATGCTTTGCGCTCTCGCCACCCGGACTCTCGGTCTGCTCCCGTGACAAAAATTTAACGGGCCGACTATAGCAGAAAGCCCCAGCTCTGGGCAGCCGAGCAACGCGCCGGGTGATCCTGATCTCAGCTAGCTGACGATATGGTTTTTCCAAGTTGGTGTAACAAGATGGCGCAACAAGCTCTCTCCTCTGAAGCCGATACCTCTGCGCGGGGGCCGCTTTCCCGCATTATCCGGCAAGACAAGATGCCCTTGCTGGTGCTGTTGCTGGCGGCCCTGGTCGGCACCCTGGCCGGACTGGTGTGCGGTCTGTTCGAATCTGGTGTCCACTGGCTGGCAGAACAACGTATCGCCTTGCTGGCAGACCGTCCCTGGTGGCAGCTCGGTCTGCTTGGCTTTGGCTTCAGCGCCTTGCTGGGATTTGTCGGTTACTTCCTCACTCATACCTTTGCCCCGGAAGCGGGCGGCTCCGGCATTCCCGAGATCGAGGGGGCGATGGACGATCTGCGCCCGGTGCGGTGGTGGCGAGTGTTGCCGGTCAAGTTCTTCGGCGGCATCTGTACCCTGAGCTCCGGTATGGTGCTGGGGCGGGAGGGGCCTTCGGTACAGATCGGCGGCAACCTCGGCAAGATGGTGGCTGATATCTTCCGGTTGCCCAAGGAGCATGGCCACGCCCTGTTGGCCGCCGGTGCGGCGGGCGGTCTGGCGGCAGCCTTCAATGCGCCGCTGGCGGGCATCCTGTTCGTAATGGAGGAGATGCGGCCGCAGTTTCGCTACTCTTTTCTGGCCATCAAGGCGGTGGGGATCTCCGCCATCATGGCGACCCTGATGTTGCAGAACATGAAAGGCCAGGGGGCGGTGATCACTCTGCCCCACTACGATGCGCCCGCCCTCAAGGCACTCTGGCTGTTCCTCTTTATGGGGGCCACCTTCGGGGTGCTCGGTTTTGTCTTCAACAAGCTGGTGCTGGCCTGTCAGGATGGCTATCTGGCGTTGCATCAGAACAAGCGCCACCGTTTCGTGGCCATCGGCATGCTGGTCGCCGGAACGTTTGGTGTGCTGTCGCTGTTCGCCCCCTCGGTGACGGGGGGCGGCACCGAGCTTATTCCCCATCTGATGGGGGATGAGTATGCGATGGCAACCCTGTTCCTCATCTTTTCGGTGCGGCTGGTCGCGACCCTCATCTGCTTCTGCTCCGGTGCCCCGGGCGGGGTGTTTGCGCCGACCCTGGCGTTGGGCACCCTGTTTGGCGTGGTGTTTGGCCATCTGTTTCATGCGGCGTTTCCGGAGCTTGGCATCGAGCCCGGCGCCTTTGCCATCGCCGGAATGGGGGCGCTGTTTGCTGCCACCGTGCGTGCCCCCATCACGGGTATCGTGCTGGTCACCGAGATGACCGACAACTATCAGCTGATCCTGCCGATGATGATTACCACGGTCGGGGCGACTCTGGTTGCCCAGTGGCTGGGTGGCCGGCCCATCTATTCCCAGATCCTGGAGCGAACTTTACGGCTTGCCGCGCGTCAAAAGCGGGGTGATGGCAGCGCCACGGCCAGTTAATTTTTCCCTTTATCGCCTGTGACCCCGGTCCGGGCGGTATAGTGAAGGGAGAGGCGCTGCCGTAAATGGCGTGATAACGGGATGAGGGGCTATGTCCAATCTATTGAAGTTATTGGTCGTGTTAGCCGTTGGCGGGCTCATCGGTTACTTTGTCGGTAACCGTCAGGAGCTGGCCCAGAGCAGTCTGTTGGTGGTACAGCAGGAGACGCTGGATCGTCAGGGCAAGGCCATCGGCCAGCTCAAGACCGAATTGGGGGTGAAAGATACCCAGCTGGCGACCCAGAAAGCGGCCTTTGAGCAGTTGCAGACCACCCTGAAGAGTCAGGAGGCGCAGGTGCAGGAGCTCAAACGCCAGCTGGCCTTTTTCGAGCGGATCATGCGCCCCACCGGCGAACAGGTGGGGGTAGTGATCGACAACCTGACTCTGCAGGAGACCAGCATTCCCGGTCGCTACCACTATCGTCTCGCCCTGACCCAGCCCGCCAAAAAGCGGGAGCTGTTCCGTGGTCAGGTGCAGATCCGGGTCGAGGGGAGCCTGGCTGACAAGCCGAAGACGCTGACCGGTCGCGATCTCGGAATGAAGGTGAGCGAGTGGCGTTATGCCCTGCGTTATTTCCAGCTGCTGGAAGGGAATTGGCAGTTGCCGGAAGGCTTTGTGCCGGATCGGATCCGTGTCACCATCAACAAGGACGGCAGGCAACCGGCGCAAGAGCTGCTGGTTGAGTGGGGTGAGGTGATCAAGCCGCTGGTCGCTGCACCGCCTGCTCCGGTTCCCGCGGCCGGTTAAACGTGGTGAATACTTGAACTGAATGGTCGGGTATTGGATAATTTCGCGGTTTCCATGTTTGTGGATCTAATGGTTGTGAGGTCAGTAATGAGTGCAGTAGCAGAAGCCCCGTTGCCCATCCAGATGACGGATGCGGCGGCCAACAAGGTGAAGAACCTGATCACCGAGGAAGAGAATCCCGAGCTGAAGCTGCGGGTATACATCACGGGTGGGGGCTGCTCCGGTTTCCAGTATGGCTTTACCTTTGATGAGAAGATCAACGACGGGGACACCGTAGTCGAGAAGAATGGCGTCACCATGGTGATCGATCCCATGAGCCTGCAATATCTGGTAGGCGGCAGTGTGGATTACACCGAGGGTCTGGAAGGTTCACGCTTCACCGTGACCAACCCCAATGCCACCACGACCTGTGGCTGTGGCTCCAGCTTCTCCATCTGATCGGCATTATCGGTCTGATGAAACGGCTCTCGGCAACGAGGGCTGTTTTTGTTTGTGGTGATCAGTGAACGCCATCAAACAGCATTTCTCTAAAACGATAAAGGCGCCTCGATGGCGCCTTTGTTGTTTCAGGATGGCTTAGCGGGAGCTTGCCGCCGCGACCAGCGGGATCCGGTTCACTGCCTTGCCCATATAGGCGAGGGTGATGGTCACAATGATGCAGGTGAAGCTCAGCCACATGTAGGGCAGGTAGTCGAGGGTTGCCACCCCCAGCACCCCGGCCATGAAGATGCCGTTGTCGCTCCAGGGCACCATGCCGCAGGTGAGGGTGCCGCCAAACTCGGCGTTGCGAGAGAGGTTCTTGCGCGCCAGTCCCAGTCGGTCGTAGTTTTTGGCCATGATCTTGGGGGTCAGGATTAGCGACACATACATGGCCGAGCCAAACACGTTGGCCAGAAACGCGGTGCCGATGGTGTGGCTGGTCAGGCTGCCGACGCTGTTGATGCGCCTCTCGAAGGCGCTGGCGATCACTTCCAGAATACCGACCTTCTCCAGCAGGCCGCCAAACCCGAGACCAAAGATGATGACCGCGACCGAGCCCAGCATGGACTCCATGCCACCGCGACCGAGAATGTTGTCGATAAAATCGATGCCGGAGGTGATGGCAAATGGACTATAAGCCGAGTGCATCGCCTTGACCGGATCCATGCCCTGGAAGGCGATGGCCCAGATCAGGCCTAGCAGGGCGCCGAAGCTGATCACCGGGAAGGCAGGCTTGCGAATGGCCAACAGGCCCAGTACCAGCACCACCGGCACTATGGCCAGCGGGGTGATGTTGAACTGGCTGTCGAGGGCCTCCATCACCAGATTGACCTGCTCTAGGCTGACGTTGCCCGAATACTGCATGCCCACCACGGTGAACAGTACGGCGGTGATGACATAGGAGAGCAGGCTGATGGGCAGCATCCCCTTGATATGCTCCACCACATCGACGTTGGACATGGTAGAGGCCAGCACTACTGAGTCGGAGAGCGGAGAGAGCTTGTCACCGAAGTAGACGCCGGAGAGCACGGCACCGGCTACCAGCGGCGCAGGCACGCCGAGGCTGTGGCCGATCCCCATCATGGCGATGCCGGCCGTGGCAGCAGAGCCCCAGGAAGTGCCGGTGGCCAGCGAGGTCAGGGAGCAGATGATCAGGGTTGCCAGCAGGAAGATGGACGGGTGAATCACCTTGAGGCCGAAGTAGATGATGCTGGGGACTATGCCACCGGCAATCCAGGTGCCGACCAGAGCACCGACGGAGACCAGGATCAGGATGGCCCCCATTCCCTTGGCAACGCCGTCAACGGCTGCCTGTTCCAGGGATTTGTAATCGTGGCCAAGTTTGATGCCAAGCCCCATGATGACGAACCAGGCGATGAACAACGCCAGCTGGATCGGCAGATCGAGCACGCTGGTGAACGAGAATGCCAGGGCCAGGAAAATGGCCAGACAGGCAAATACCTGTGCCATGCCCGGTAGTCGGATGTGGTTTTGTTGGTTTTGCATAGATACTTCCTAAACTCTTGCTCGCCAAGGTCACTCCCTCTCGTCCTGTGGATACATCGATCCCGAGGGGGCAACCCAAAAAGAGGCCGCAATCTACCACAAACCCGGCGGGTTAAAGCCCCATCAAATTGGCAAAAATGCACATTTGATTGAAAAAATCACAAATTAGTTGATCTCATAACCCGTTTTTGAGCGGCCTGTTGACACAAAGGGCCACATACGAAGCTTTCCCGTGACGCCACTTGCATCCCCAGTAGATGAAGATGATAATTATTATCAATTGTTGATTGGGGAGAAAACAATGCGCTGGATATTGCGGGGTATGATGTTGCTGGTGGCGGTGGCCGTACTCGCATGGGGTCAGGATAAAGAGTACGGCACCTGGAGTGCCGGTTTTCTGCTGGCTGCCTGGGTGATGCTGGAGCCCGGATTGCGGCCCGCCTTGATCTTGCTGCCAGTGGCCGGGTTGACCGGTATCGTTACCCTGCTCTGGCAGCAGCCCTGGTTATGAGCTTTTGACGGGAGCCTGCTTGATCTTCTGCTGTGCCACCTTGAGCGATTCGACCACCAGCTTTTCCATTTCGGTGCGCTTGGCGTCGGTCAGGAAGTAGATCATGTCGACATTGTGGCGAATATAGTGGGCCGGAAGCTGGTTGAGGGTGAGGCAGCAGAGGTCGGCCATCTGATCGCTGTTGAGCTTTTGCTGCAGCCCCTGTTTCTCAATCTCCTTGAGCACCAGATGTTCGTAAAAGTTGTGAATGTCGGTATCCAGTATCATATGCGTTCCTTGGCATGACGATGAGCGGTGAGTCGTCAAAAGCATAGCCATAACAAGGAGTAAAAACAAAAGGCCCATCACTTTCGTGATGGGCCTTTTGCGTAATGAATGGTGCGAAGAGAGGGACTCGAACCCTCACATCCGTGGGACACTAACACCTGAAGCTAGCGCGTCTACCAATTCCGCCACCTTCGCACACTGATTTTCTCCAGCTGGTTTTTAAATGCGGTTGGAGCGCATTGCTCTGTGTTTACATGTCAGAAGCATGGTGCGAAGAGAGG
>NZ_CAWLMI010000070.1:0-26243 GCF_963862045.1 Aeromonas sp. 159
TGTCGCCAGCAGGTGTTGGCGAAAACACCGCTGGCGCGGGAGGGGGGACTTGAGCCCATCTGGCAGGCGGTGCAGTTACTGATGGGGAACAGTTATATGACGGGGGCCAGCATCAAGGTAGATGGCGGGCGTGCGCTGGCCACCCTCTGATAGGTTGCCGAGCACCAGCGGCCCCAGCCCGACCTGCCGGGTCAGCAAGCCCTTGCCGGGTTTGAGCTTGCCCGACGGGGCAGGAAGCGTCACTTGCAGCGCCACCTTAGGGTCATGCACCTCGCCATGGCCATAGAGCTCGGCCAGCAGCTCCGCCAGATAGGAATCGACCTCTGCCGTGGCAAAGTCACCGCTCCTGTTGCTGGCCAGAATATCGATGTCGAGCGGCCGATCGTGCACCTTGCAGAGCGGATCGCGGCGATCCCGGCCGTGAGCCACCTCGAGGGCGACAAAGTGCTGCTTGAGGCGGGCGGTATCGAGCGGGCTCTCCACTACCAGCAGGCAGTTGAGAAAGTCGTGGCTGGAGTGCATTCCCACCGGCTTGGTGCGGATCACCGAACTCAGCCGCAGGGGGCCGACGTTCGCAAGCAGCTCGGCCAGCGCGCGGCTGACATGGATATGCGGGTCAATATTGGAACCAATGCTACACAGATAGAACATGCTCACCTTCCCGGGGTTGGGCTCATCTGAAATGTATACGCAGCTCACGGTTATCGGATTAACTATGGCTTAACATTGTCTTATCTATTGTGATCCGGCACTGATTGGCAGAAAGGAGGTTTGCATGAGTGTGGAGCTGAAATGGGCGCTGTTGACCGCCTCGGGCGCGCTGGCGATGATCATGATTATCTGTCTGGCCTCAGTCGCGTTGGCGTGAATCACCACAATCCAGATAATACAAACCGGCCTGTTGGCCGGTTTTGTTTTTTGGGGCGGTGCGGCTATGCTGGCGCACCGGTGAGAATGCAAGAGAAGAGATGATGACCAAGGTTCGCCCACGCTCCCTGCTGCAGGTGGTATTGATGGGATTTGTGCTGGTATTGATGCCGCTGGGCGGCATGATCTGGCACAACAGCACCTCCCTTGCCCACCTCAGTCAGCTCACCAGCGACGAGATGGAGCGGGCGGTCAAGGATACCCGCCGCGCCACCCTGCTGACGGCGCAAGCCATCGATATCGAACGCACCTTGCGCCGTTTCGCGGTGCTGGGGGATCGCCGCAGTCTCACCAGTTATCAGCAGCAACTCGATGGTTATCGGGTGTTGCTGGCGGAACACCGCAACTCCATCACCGACGGCCAGCTCTACAGCGGGCTCGATCAGGGGCTGGCCTGGCTCGACAGCCTGCAGGATGCCGCGTTGGCCCGGGCGGCGGCAGCGGGGGACAAGCTGGAGCAGTTCAACGATGCCAACAAGCAGCTCGAAATAGTCACCCGCAGCCGGGTTGACGAACACATGGATCGGGTGCAGCTCACCATTGCCGGACTGACCAGTGAGCTCTGGTGGGTGAGCGGAGCGGTGGCGGCGCTCAGCCTGCTGATGGTCTTTATCTTCACCTACCTCATCATCCACCCGGTACGACAGATTGAGTCGCGCATCTTGAGTCTGGGTGCCGGGGTCGAACCCGATCCCAAGCCGGTTGACGGCCCTGCCGAGCTGGTATTGCTGGGGGAGCGGATCGTCTGGCTGCACGACAAACTCAAGGAGCTGGAGCTGCAGAAATACCAGTTCCTGCGCCATGTATCCCACGAGCTCAAGACCCCGCTGGCGGTGCTGCGGGAAGGGACGGATCTGCTCTGCGAGCAGCTGGTCGGGCCTTTGACGCCGGATCAGCTGGAGATCTGCCAGATGCTCGATGAGAACAGTCGGCGCCTGCAGACCCTGATCGAGCGGCTGCTCGACTTCAACCGGCTCAGTCAGCAGGAGGCCTTCGAACTGGAGCCCGTCCCCCTGCTGCCGATGTTGTCGGAACTTTCTGCCGAGTACCGGCTGGCATTGGAGTCCAAGCAGATCCGTGTACACTTGCCGACCGTGCCGGTTACCCTGTGGGCGGAGCCCTACCGGCTACGACTGATCCTCGATAACCTCTTCTCCAACGCCGTCAGTTACGGCGCCAGCGGGGGCAATATCTGGATCAGGGCAGGGCAGGATGAACAGATAAGCTGGCTGGAAGTGGCCAACGAGGGGCCCAAGATCCCCGTGGCCGATCAGCAACGCATTTTTGAACCCTTCGAGCAGGGCAGCACTGTGCGGCAAGGTCTCTTGAAAGGCTCGGGCATGGGCCTCTCCATCGCCCGCGAGTCTGCCAACAGCCTGGGGGGGGAACTGGTTCTGGTAGAGGATGAACAGGCTGATGTCTGTTTCAGGTTGACGTTGAAATGAGGACTATGAAGATACAACGCGTATTACCAGCTCTGATGGCAGGGCTGCTCGCGGGTTGCTCCTTGCTGCCGCAACAGGCACAGCGGGAGTCCTCCGATATCGCTTTTGCCAAGCGGATGGAGTTTGCCAACAAGGAGATGCAGGTGCGTCTGCAATACTCCGACTGGCTGCTGGCCAGTCACCCCCAGCAACGGGTGCAGGAGCGTCAGCGTCTGAAAGGGGCTGACGATCTGGAGAGCCGGGTCAGTCTGGCCATGGTGGACTCCCACCCCGCCGAATCGGTGGCAAATCGCACCGCCGGTATGGCGCGCCTGAAGCAGATGCTGCCCGAGCTGGGTCTCGATGCGCAGGCCTTTTTGCGCAGCTGGATCGCCCTTGGCGAGCAGCTGCTGGCCCGCGACAGCCGTCGCGATGACCAGAGTCAGGAGATCCAGCGGCTGCGCCGCCAGATCGAGCAGCTGACCGCCATCGACGACCAGCTCAACCAGCGCAAGCTGAACGAGAATCGTGAGGTAATACCATGAGCCGGATCCTGTTGGTGGATGACGACGTCAGCTTGCTCAAACTGATGAGCATGCGGCTGCGCAGTCAGGGTTATGAAGTGGATACCGCCGACAGTGCGGAAGGGGCCCTCGACCGGTTGCGTCAGCAACGGGCCGATCTGGTGCTGAGCGATCTGCGGATGGCTGGCATGGACGGTCTGGCGCTGTTCGAGCGGATCCAAGCCCAGTGGCTGGGTTTGCCGGTGATCATCATGACCGCCCACGGCACCATCCCGGACGCCATTCAGGCGACCCGCTCCGGCGTATTCAGCTTTCTGACCAAACCCATCAACAAGGATGAGCTGTTCGCCACCATCGAACATGCGTTGAGTCTGACGCGGCCGAAACAGCAGCAGGAGTGGCAGTCGCTGATCCTGACCCGCAATCCCCAGCTGGAACAGCTGCTGATCCAAGCCCACAGCATTGCGACCATGGAGGTACCGGTGCTGATCATGGGGCCGTCAGGCTCCGGCAAGGGGGCGATGGCGCAGGCGCTGCATCAGGCCAGCCAGCGGCGCGACGAGCCGCTCCATACCATCAACTGTGCCGCCATTCCGTGGGCGTCACTCGACTTGCAGCTGTTTGGTGAAGATGGTCAGTCAGGGTTGTTCGAGCAGGCCAAGGGGGCGACCCTGTTTCTCGACGAGATTGGCAGCCTCTCCGAATCCCTGCAGGCCAAGCTGCTGCAGGTGATGGAGGAGTATGGTCAGGGCACGCCGGAGGTGCGGGTGCTCAGCTCCAGCCATCAGGATCTGGTCAAGGCGATGGAGGAGGGGCGCTTTCGGGAAGATCTCTTCTACCGTCTCAACGTTGCCAATATCACCTTGCCGTCTCTCAGTGCCCGCAGCGAGGATATCCCCCTGCTGGCCCGTCAGGCGCTCGACGATTACCGTAGCCGCCACAGTGACTGCGCCGCCATGGGATTCTCGCCCGAGTCGCTGGCGATGCTGGCGGCCGCTGCCTGGCCCGGCAACGTGCGCCAGCTCTGCAACGTGGTGGAGCAACTCGCCAGCCTTTGTTGCAGTCCGGTGATCGGGGTCTCCATGGTGGAGTCCGCCCTGAGCGGCGGTGGCGGCGGCATCCCCTCGTTCAACGAGGCGCGGGCCGAATTCGAGAAGGAGTATCTGATCCGTTTGCTGCGCACCACCGAGGGCAACGTGACCCTGGCGGCCAACATGGCGGGCAGAAACCGTACCGATTTTTACAAGTTATTGAATCGGCACGGTATCGAAGCTGCAAACTTCAAATCGAAGGGATAAATCAGGCGGGATCAACTACCGCCGGAGCGGCATCGGCTTTTTGAGTTTTATGGGAGAGCCAGAGGCCGCTCGCCTTCATCAGGTAACCGAACAAGGCGCCAATGATGAGGGAGGGCAGGATCAGCCGCCACTCGCCAGCCGCCCCGAAGGTGGCACAGCAACCGGCAAAGGTGCCGGGAATGTAGCCGAGCCACTGCTGCTTGGCCTGTACGCACATCAGGGTGGCGACCACCCCCGTCATCACATAACCCGCCACGCCCGCTCCCCACAGACTGTCGCCATGGATCAGCAGCAGTGCCCACAGCATGCCGCTGGTGTTGCAGAAGATGGTCTGCAGCAGCGCCTTGTAGCCACCGCTTGACGCGAAATAGCTGGTGCAGCCGAGAAAGCCGACCCAGGAGATAAGGCCGAACGCGACGGCAATCCAGCCCCAGACGGCGGAGAGAATTCCAGTGGTGATGGCGATGGCGATCAGTGGGCTCATGGGGCGACTCTTCAGTTGGCTTCGCAAAATGGGCAGCCTACCCCCGGCAATCGGGGCGGCAAGCGGGGGTGGAATTGTGTGTGATCTTCATCACCCTTTTCAACTCAGGAATACGCTTGCGCTCGCGAAAAAAATTCATTGGTGACCGGCCTGACAGTCGGCCATAGTTAGAGGCCCTGTCCTGCTCATGGAGTGAGTCTGATGGCGCCAAATGTGATCGTTCCCCTGCTGGTGTTCGTAGTCCTGTTTCTGGTCGGCACCATGGCCAAGGCACTGCCCCTGCACCACATGATGTAAATTTGTGTGAAATAAAAATCTGCCGGGGCGGGTCTTATCCATACTGCCTCACTCAGCCCCGGGAGTTTTTCATGTTGATCAAGCGTCGTACCGCCCACCCCCTCACCGAACAGGATGTCACCCCGGAAGCCGTCTATCAGGACCGCCGCCTTATTCTCAAAGGGCTGGGGCTGGGCGCGGCCACCCTGGCGTTTCCCACTCATGCCGGTGTACTCGATCTGCTGCGCGGCAAAGAGGATGCTCCCCAGTTAGCCACCAGGCCGCTCAACAGCAAGCCTGCCGAGCGCCCGGCCAATCTGGTGCTGACACCGGAAGAGAAGGCCACCAGTTACAACAACTTCTATGAGCTGGGCACCGACAAGTCCGACCCGGCTCGCAACGGCCATTACCTCAAGCCCGAACCCTGGACCCTCAAGGTGGAGGGGGAGGTGGCCAAGCCCTTTACCCTCGATGTGTGGGATCTCATCAACAAGAGCGAGCTGGAGGAGCGGATCTACCGGCTGCGCTGCGTCGAAGCCTGGTCCATGGTGCTGCCCTGGAACGGTATCTCGCTGGCGGAGATCATCCGCCGCGCCGAGCCCACCAGTCGCGCCAAGTTTGTCGCCTTCGAGACCCTGTTTGATCCGAAACAGCTGCCGGGACAGGCCTCCAGTCTGGGGGGCGGTATCGAGTATCCCTACGTGGAGGGGCTGCGTATCGACGAGGCGATGCACCCGCTCTCTTTCCTTGCGATGGGGCTCTATGGCAAGACCCTGCCCGCCCAGAATGGCGCGCCGATCCGTTTGGTGGTGCCGTGGAAGTACGGCTTCAAGAGCATCAAGAGCATCGTCTCGATCCGGCTGGTAGAGGAGATGCCGCCGACCACCTGGAACCTGCTGGCTCCCAACGAATATGGCTTCTACGCCAACGTCAATCCGCAGGTGGATCATCCGCGCTGGAGTCAGGCCAGCGAGCGCTTTATCGGCGAGGGCGGGGTGTTTGGCGCCAAGCGTCAGCCGACCCTGATGTTCAACGGCTATGGTGACGAAGTCGCCTCGCTCTATCAGGGGATGGATCTGCGCCAATGGTACTGAGATTGAAACCGGCCCATATCAGCGGCTTGCGGGCGCTGGTGCATCTGGGCTCCTTGGGTTTCCTGCTCTGGCTGGTTTTTGCCATTCCGGCTGGTCTGCTGGGGGGGGATCCGGTGCCCGAGCTTATCCACTACCTTGGCAAGGGGGCGCTCAATCTGCTGCTGCTCACCCTGCTGGTCTCGCCGCTGGCCAAGCGCTGGCGGCAGGGGCAGCTCATCAAGCTGCGCCGCCCCCTCGGGCTCTGGTGTTTTGCCTGGGCGCTGCTCCACTTTATGGCGTGGCTGGGGCTGGATCTGCAGTTTGACTGGGGTCTGATTGGCGGCGAGCTGGTCAAGCGCAGTTATATCGTGGTGGGGATGGTGGCCCTGTTGCTGCTGGCCGCCCTCAGCATCACCTCGCTGCCCGCATTGCAGCGCCGCATGGGTGCCGCATGGCAGAAGCTGCACAACTGGGTCTATGCCCTCGCCCTGCTGGTGCCGGTGCATTACTGGTGGTCGCTCAAGAGCGGTTGGGGGGAGCCCCTCATCTACCTGCTGCTGGCCTGCGCCCTGCTCTGGCCGAGGCGAGAGAAGCTGCTGCGTCCTTGGCGGGGACGCTGGAATGCAAAAGAGGCCTAATCGGCCTCTTGTTGTTTGATCTCGCCAGTGTAGGCATCGACGATGAGATGCACCTTCTGATCCTGGCGATTGAGGGTTTTGACCTCGAATTTGTCCCCTTCCAGCTCCACTTCCCGAATGTCGTGATACCCTTGCGCCAGCAGGAGTTTGACCAGCCCGGCCATGTCGAGACGGCTCTGGGCCGCCCAGCTTGTGGCACTCAACAGGCAAAGGATCAGCAGGAAACTGCGCGGGATCATATTCATTCCGGATTCATGGCTGGCAGACTATAAACGCCATTATGTTAGGTTTTTGGAGATGAATCATCCATGAATAGAGCGCTCCCTCTGCTTGGGTTATTGCTGCCGTTGCTGGCACAGGCGGTCACGCCTGATGAAGCCATGCTGCAGCAAGCTGTCCATGAGGGACGGGTTCGGCCCTTCCATGAAATGATGGAGGTGGCGGCCAGATTGCCGGTGCGGGTGTTGCGGGTGGATCTGGGGGAAGAGGATGGTATCTGGCTCTATGAACTGCGAGTCATCGATCGGGAAAACAGCGTGATCAAGGTAGCCTATCGGGCTGACAACCTTGAGCTGGTGTGGGCCAAGGGCCACCATCTGGAGCGGTTGTTCGAACCGCCAAAGCCCCCGGTCGAGGATGATGAATAACCCCTGTGTGGAAGCCTGTTCATGCGAATTCTGATTGTTGAAGACGAAAAAATTCTGGCTGGCCAGCTGGCTGAACAGCTGCGCCTCTCCGGCTTTGTCACCGACCTCTGCCACGACGGCAACGAGGCCGGTTTCCTCGGCGAGACCGAACCTTACGATGCCATCATTCTCGACCTCGGTCTGCCGGGGCGCGATGGCCTGAGCGTGCTGAAAGAGTGGCGCAGCAAGGGGATCGATACCCCGGTGCTGGTGCTGACCGCCCGTGGTCAGCTGCACGAGAAGATCGAAGGGCTCAACGCCGGTGCCGATGACTACCTGACCAAGCCGTTCCAGGTGGCAGAGCTGGTGGCGCGGGTCCATGCGCTGGTGCGCCGGGCGGCAGGCAACGCCAGCTCCATTCTGGAGATCGGCGGGGTGCGGCTCGACATGGCGGCATCGCAGGTGTGGTACGAAGGGACCCCTATCAAGCTGACCGCCCATGAGTTCCGGGTGCTGGGTTACCTGATGCAGCACCGGGGCAAGGTGGTATCGCGCAGCGAGCTGATCGACCACATCTATGCCCAGGATTTCGACCGCGATTCCAACACCGTCGAGGTGTTCATCGGCCGGATCCGCAAGAAAACCAACCCGGACCTGATTGAAACAGTGCGCGGCCTCGGGTACCGGATCAACGAATGAGGCTGGTCAGAACCCTGCGGGGGCGACTGCTCGCCATCGCGCTGGTGTGGTGCGGGCTGTTTCTGTTCGCTACCGGCTTCAGCCTGCAGACCATGATGCGCAACTACTGGCAGGAGGCGGAGGCCGACGGCTTGCGCCTGCAGCTCTATGATCTGCTCTCCCGGCTGGAAGTGGCCAAAACCGGCCTGCCGGTGGTCACCGGCTCCCTCTCCGATCCCCGCTTCAATCAGCCCTACTCCGGCTACTATTGGCAGCTGGAATTGGGCCGCGATGTGGTGGGGCGCTCCCGCTCCCTGTGGGATACCAACCTGAAGAGCGACGGCCTCAAGTCGGCGTTTGGCGATCCTGACCTCTTCGTCGGCAAGGGGCCCAACAAGGAGCCCCTGCTGATCATGACCCGCACCGTGCTGCTGCCCGGTTCGGATCGGGTCTTCACTCTGGTGATGGCCAAGGACAGCAGTGCCCTGACCCAGACCCTCAACAAGACTCGGATCAGCCTGTTCCTCGGTCTCGGCTTTGCTGCCGCCGGTCTGGTGCTCGGCTTCATGTTCCAGATAGTCTACGGCTTGCGGCCGCTGCACCTGCTGCGCCGCGAACTGGGGCGGGTTCACGAGGGTCATCAGGAGGGGTTCCGGCTGCGCTATCCGCTGGAGATCCAGCCGCTGGTGGAGGATATCAACCGGCTGCTGCACCACTACGGCGAGCTGCTGCAGCGGGCGCGCTCCCACACCGGCAATCTGGCTCACGCCCTCAAGACGCCGCTCAGCATCATGCGCAATCAGGTGGCTCAATTGCCGCCGGAGGACCAGGCCGCCATCGGCGAGCAGCTCGACCAGATCCAGCGCCATATCGACTACCACCTCGGCAAGGCGCGGGTGACCGGCGCCGCCAAGATCCTCGGGGTCTCGACCCCGGTGCGGGCGCGGGTGGAGTATATCTGCCGCGCCTTCTCCCGCCTCTATCCGGGCAAGACGGTGGATCTGCAGGTACCCGCCAATCTGGCGGTCGGGGTGGAGGAGCAGGACTTCGACGAGATGGTGGGCAATTTGCTGGAGAACGCCTTCAAGTGGTCTGCCAGCGAGCTGCGCATCTCCAGCGCCGAGCTGGGAGGCTGGATCACCCTGCGTATCGAGGATGACGGCCCCGGCATGAGCGAGGATCAGATCGCCAAGGCGGTACTGCGCGGGGTGCGGCTCGATGAGAAGGTGCCGGGCTCGGGCCTGGGTCTCAACATCGTCTCCGACCTGGCGGAAGCCTATCGTGGCAGTTTCATCATGGGCCGCGCCGAACTGGGCGGTCTGGCCGCCTCCCTCTCGTTGCCCAAGGTGGCAAGAGTCGAGAGCTAGGCATAACATATGGCATTTGTTTTAGCCTGAGGAAGAGAAGCATGACCGACGATCCGTGGGCACTGTGTCACCTTGACGATTCGTTTGATGCCTCTGTGCTGGGGGTCAAGGGCGCCCAGATCCAGTGGTTTGAAGACAGGGATGGCCTGATCGCGTTCCTTCTGGAAGATTTTGTCGACCTGCTGGCCGATGTGGGCGAGCTGGATGAAGAGCAGACCGAGCAGGCGCGCGAGCGCTTCACCCTGCTGGTGGAGCAGAGCTTCGACGATCGCACCCTGATGGATGCCATCAACGATCTCGCCTCCGGCCTGCGTCGCATCGCCTGGTTGGGACCGCTCTCGGAGCTGGCCGAGATCAGCGACGAGTTTGCCTCCGGCCTGCGCCGCTATTTCTGGAGCCAGTACGACGGGGACGAAGATGACCCGGACGCATGGGTGCCGGAAGAGCTGTGGCCGCAGCTGGTTGAGTGCGCGCAGGAGTATATGGAGGAAGGGGAGTTCTAAACCCGTCCCGACCATGCCTGAGCTTTGGCAGGCAGATAAAGAAACGGCGCCTTGATGGCGCCGTTTTTATTGGGTGGCAATCGCCTTAGCTGTTGGCCGGTACCGCGTGGGCGGTGTTGGCCAGTACCGGGCCTGTGTACTTCTCGATCTGCAGCTGGGCCATGTGGCCGCAGTTGCCCTGTGCCAGGCTGGACGAGCCCTCGTCGAAGGTGAGGCAGTTGACGTTGCCGTTCTTGCAGATGCTACCCGCTTCGCCCGGCTTGGCCGGGTCGTACCAGGCCCCTTCGCAGATCCGCACCACGCCTTGGCGCACATCCTCGGAGAGCAGGGCGCCCACCAAAATCTGGCCGCGTTCGTTGAAGGCGCGCACCAGATCCCCCTGGGCGATGCCACGAGCCTTGGCATCCAGCGGATGGATCATGATCGCCTCGCGGTCGGCGATGGCGAACTTGTCCCGCAGCGGGGTGTTGTCGAGCTGGGAGTGCAGCCGCTGGGTCGGGTGGGAGGTGTTGAGCGACAGCGGATAGCGCGCCGCCACCTCGCTCTTCACCCACTCCCTGGGCTCATACCACTTGGGATGGCCGGCACAGTCGGCATAATCCATCCCCGCCACCGTGTTGGAGAAGATCTCGATCTTGCCGGACGGGGTGCCGAGCGGGTTGAGCAGCGGATTCTCGCGAAAATCGGCGTGACGGATCCACTGGCGGTTGGCCTCGGGGATCGGGAAGCGGATGTAGTTGTTGGATTCCCAGAACATGTTGAACGGCGGCAGCGCCACGCGGGCACCACGGGCTTGCGCCGCCATGCCGTCGTACATCTGCTTGAGCCACAGCATCTCGTCCTTCCCTTCGGTGTACTGCTCCTGCACGCCCAGCTTGGCGGCGATGGCGCTGAAGATATCGAAGTCGTTGCGGGACTCGTGCTGGGGCGGCACGCACTGGTGCATCGGGAACACATAGCGCTGGGAGTAGTCGCCACCCATCTCCAGATCGTTGCGCTCGTAGCTGGTGGTGACCGGCAGCACGATATCGGCGTGCTTGGCAGTCGCCGTCCAGTAGGGCTCGTGCACGATCACGGTCTGCGGCTTACGCCACGCTTGCAGCAGGTTGTTGGTGTCCTGATGGTGGTGGAAGGGGTTGCCACCCGCCACGTAGACCAGCTTGATGTCCGGATAGGTCACTTTGCGGCCGTTGAAGTCGATGGTCTTGCCCGGGTTGGCGAGACAGTCGGCGATGCGCGCCACCGGGATTGGTGCCGGGCTGTTCTTTGGTGCGTTGCCGGCGGAGATACCCGCCAGAATGCCGCCCTTGGCGGTGGGGCTGCCACCGGAGGAGTAGTGGTAGCTGAAGCCGTAGCCGCCGCCCGGCAGGCCGATCTGGCCCAGCATGGAGGCCAGGGTGACCAGCATCCAGTTCGGCTGTTCGCCGTGCTGCTGACGCTGCATCCCCCAACCGGCCATGATCATGGTGCGCTTGGCGGCCATATCGAGGGCCAGCTGGCGAATAACCTTGGCATCGACGCCGCAGACAGTGCTCGCCCATTCGGCGCTCTTCGGCTGACCGTCATCCTTGCCGAGCAGATAGGCGAGGAACTTGTCGAAGCCGACGGTGTAGCGATCGAGGAAGGCCTGATCGTGCTTCTTCTCGGTGTAGAGGGTGTGAGCGACACCCAGCATCATGGCCACGTCGGTGTAGGCGTTCGGCGCAATCCACTCGGCGCCGACCAGCTTGGCGGTCTCGTTGTAGATGGGATCGATGCTAATGACGCGGGTGCCCTTCTCTTTCAGCGCCATGAAACCGGCCTGACCTTCGTGGTCCGGCATGTTCCAGCTGTTCTTCAGGGTGACCTGAGCGTTGACCCCCCACAGCACCACCAGTTCGGCGTTCTCGACCACGTTGGGCCAGGCGGTCTGCTGCTCGTACACCTCGATGGAGCCCATCACATGGGACATGATCACCTGAG
Source organism: Aeromonas sp. 159 (assembly GCF_963862045.1). Taxonomy (NCBI): domain Bacteria; kingdom Pseudomonadati; phylum Pseudomonadota; class Gammaproteobacteria; order Aeromonadales; family Aeromonadaceae; genus Aeromonas; species Aeromonas sp. 159. The sequence goes on from NZ_CAWLMI010000070.1 coordinate 11,781, forward strand.
CCGCACCGGTGGAGTAGTCACCGGCATAACCGGTGAAGCCACCGGAGAGGTTCATCAGGCGGTGCAGCAGGGTACGGCTGTTGTGGAACATGCCGACGCTTTTCCAGCCATAGGAACCGGCGTGGATCGCCTGCGGACCGAAGTCACTCTGCACGCGCTGGATTTCACCGGCCACCAGTTCGATCGCCTTGTCCCAGCTCACTCGCACCCACTCGTCGGCACCGCGCAGCTCGGGTTTGGCGCCCGGGCCATGCTCCAGCCAGCTTTTGCGTACCATGGGGTATTTGATGCGGTTCTTGGCGTGCACCTGGAACGGCGCCATGTCGATGAGATCGTTCGGCGCCGGATCATCGGACACCGGCTGGACGCGCACCATGCGGCCATCTTCGACGATCGCCTCGAAAGCACCCCAGTGGGCGCCAGTCAGAATGCCCTTCTGGGCGGGCACCAGAGTCGGGAACTGACTCAATGCGGTGCTGATGGCTTGCGCCAGCGCACTCTTGGGAAAAATGCCGCCGAGCAGGGGCAGGGCTGCGCAGGCGCCGAGCCCCTTGAGCAGGTTGCGGCGGGACAGATTGGTCTTCTTGTCATTGAAAAAAGTCATAACGGTTTTCCTCTGTGCCAGCCTTAGTGGGCCGCGCTCATGTCACTGGCGTGTTTCTGGACATACTGGGTCAACATGCGAGCCTGTTCCGGGGTCAGGGAGGTACGAGATTCCATCCCCTTGATGACGCCGATCCACTGGTTGGCATTGAAGTGATCCAGCGCGGTGAGGCCGTGGCAGCCGGTACAGTTGTTGGACATCAGGGTGGAGGCGTATTGCCACAGCTTGCCCTGATCGCCGATAAGCTGGCTTTGGTCGACCCAGGCGGTCAGCTTGACCTGATGCCAGGTGAGGTTGGTGGCGCTGTCGGTTTCGCTCTGTCCGGTGACCAGTGCTTTCTTGGCGGCATCGCCGACCAGTACGCTGAGGATCCGTTTGCCCGGTGCGGCGTAGAACACTTCGCTCACACCATCCTGTTGCCAGCCCTCGATCTGCACCTTGGCGCGGCCGTTTTCGTTGGCCAGCACTTCCACCTTGGTCGAAGGCATCAGGGTACCTTCGTCGGTCTTGGCGGCGGCATCGAGGAACAGCGGGGTGGTGGCGATGGCGTAGCGGGTGGTGACGTTGGCCGGAGTCTGGGCCGCAGCCTGCGCCAGCTCGCTGGCACCGGCGGCAGCCAGGCCGCTCATGTCAGGCATGATGTGGGCGACACCGCGGTGGCAGTCGATACAGGTCTGGCCCTCCTTGATGGCGACCGGGTGCTCGGCACGGGCATTGGGGCGCTGGGCCAGAATGTCCATCGCCTCGTAGCTGTGGCAGCTGCGGCAGGTGGCGGAGTCGTTGGCTTTCAGCTCGTCCCAGACGGACTGGGCCATCCGCAGCTTGTGGGCTTCATACTTTTCCGGGGTATCCAGCGTGCCGATCGCCTCGTGATAGATATCCTTCACGGCGCGGATCTTGGTCCACAGGTAGGAGGTGGGGTCGCCCGGGATGTGGCAGTCGGCGCACTCGGCGCGGATCCCCTTGGTGTTCTGGAAGTGGACACTGCCCTGATACTCGGCGAGCGGAGTCTGCATGGAGTGGCAGGAGACGCAGAATTCGGTGGAGCTGGTCTTGTGCAGCACGGTCACGGTGACACCCAGTGCCGCGACACCCAGCAGGGCCCCGAGCAGCAGGAGCCAGAACCAGGTTTTTCTTATCAGTTTTCCAATCATGGCGGCGTTTTCCTACGGTCAATAATTACCTACATAGTACTAGTCCAATAGTAGTAGTAATGATAGGGATAAGGCGTTGACCTCCATCATGGTTTATATTTTTGATTGTTGTCACATTTTGTCTTTTATTTTGTTATTGATATATTTGCTGAATTAGATTCAGTTGTTTTCTGTTTTATCTATTTGTGCACTTTCCGCGACAGCTGTTAGCCCCCTCGCAAAACCCCACAAGATTCGCTGATATAGTGAGCAGTGAGCCTCAACGGAGTGTCGCTGATGAGCCCTTTCTCACTGCTGTGTGTCGCCGCCAACGTGCAACTGCTGGCCGAATTCGAACAGGAGTTGGCTCCGCTGCTCGGCCATTTCGCGTTGGTGGTGGTGGTCGGTCAGGGGTCGGCGGAGCTGGCCTTGGACGAGCTGGATCGCAAGGGGCAGCCACCCGCCGTAGTGGTGTGTGACAGCGAGCTGGGGGATGGGAGAGGGGCCGATTTTCTGATCCGCCTCGGCAGCCGTCACGAGGCGTGCCGCAAGATCCTGCTGGGCAGCCAGCCGGAGATGAAATCGATCATCGAGGCAGTGAACCTCGGTCGTCTCGACTACTACCTGCAACGCCCCTGGCGCGATGGCAGCCTGCGCCGGGCGGTGATCGAGCAGGCCAGCCACTTTGTATTGCAGCGTCCCGATGCGGATCTGCTGAGCTATGCCGCCGTGCTCGACAACCAGAAGCTGCTGCGAGCCCATGTCGATCGCCAGTTGGCAGCCTATCGGCAGGGCTTTATGGATTATACCCACTGCAGCGATGAAGAGCTGTCGCGGGTGGTGATCGACGGCCTCTACCAGTTTTTCGAGGGCAATGACGAGGAGCGGGTCTGCCGCCACTACAGCCCGGGCCATGTGCTGACCCGCGAGGGGGAGCCCAACAGCTTCCTCTGGTTTATCGCCAAGGGGGAGGTGGTGCTGCGCAAGCGGGACGAGCAGGGGATCGATCAGGAGGTGGTGCACTACCGTACCGGCTCGCTGGTGGGGGGCATGTCCTTCGTCACCGGCGAACCCGCCTTCACCACCGGCGTGACCCTGACCGGTGCCGAGGTGATCAAGCTCGACAAGCTGCAATTCTCCCGGGTGATGCAGGCGCGCAGCGAACTGCTCCCCTCCTTTACCAACCTGCTGCTGCGCCACTTCAACCGCCGTCTGCAAAACAGCATCCGCACCGAGATGCGGCTGCAACAGACCCTCAACTCCCTCGATGCCGCTCACGCCCAGCTGGTGGAGAGCGAAAAGATGGCGATGCTGGGTCAACTGGTGGCCGGTGTCGCCCACGAGCTGAACAACCCGGTGGCGGCCATTATCCGTGGCAGCGAGACCTTGCGGGCCGCCATCCCCGATCTGGTCAATCTCGAGCTGCCAGCAACCATCAAGGGGCTGGGCAACCAGACCCTCTGTCAGGCGCTCTCCTCACAGCCGGTCTCGACCAGCGAGATCCGTGACAAGACCCGGCTGGCGGAGGGGCGCTTTGGCGATCGTCAGCAGGCGCGGCTGGCGGTGCAGATGAATCTGGATGACGAGCTGAACTGGCAGCGCTGGTTTGCCAGCCGCACTGCCGACGAGCGGGAGGCGCTGCTCGCCCGGCTGGAGCTGTTCCAGCAGACCGGCAGCTTCCTGCGCAATATCGAAGTGTGTGCCCGTCGCATCGGCGATCTGGTCAAGAGCCTCAAGCAGTATGCCCGGCAGGACAGGGACGAGCCCTCGCTGGTGGACCTGCACGAGGGGCTGGAAGATACCCTGATGATTTTCGAAAACCGCCTCAAGCATCATGAGCTCTGCAAGGAGTACCAGCCGCTGCCGCTGGTGCGCTGTCACCCCATCGCCCTGCAACAGGTGTGGACCAACCTGATCGCCAACAGTCTGGATGCCATGAGCGGCCCGGGGCGACTCACCATCCGTACCGGATTGCTGGATCCCGAGTGGGTCATGGTGGAGATCGAGGATAGCGGTTGCGGCATCGAGCCCGAGCTGTGGCAGCGGATCTTCGATCTCAACTTCACCACCAAGCGGGAGGGACATTTCGGCCTCGGTATTGGTCTGAGCGTTTCGCTGCAGATAGTTCAGCAGCACCACGGCCGGATCGAGGTGGCCTCCGAGCCGGGCCGTTACACCCGGATGCGGGTCTGTCTGCCGCTGGACGGCATGGGGCAGGTCGGTTACGGAGGCGAACTTCATCACAACAAGGAGCATGCGGCCTGAGCCGTCGCCAGCATCAATCGCGCGGCGTGCCAAACCATGTCGCCAAGGAGGAGCAATGAACAAACACTATCTGATCCTGTGTGTGGACGATGAGCGGGAGGTGCTGGATGCGGTGATCCACGATCTCGCCCCGTTCCGTTCCCACTTCGAGCTGGAGGCTGCCGAGAGTGTCGATGAGGCGCGAGCGGTGGTAGACGCGAGCGGTGGTAGAGGAGTGGGAGAGCGACGGCAACAAGCTGGCGCTGATCCTCTGTGACCACATCATGCCGGGAACCCTGGGGGTCGATTTTCTGGTGGAGCTGAACCGGCGAGCCTCCACCCGTGCCAGCCGCAAATTGCTGCTGACCGGACAAGCGGGGCTGGAGGCCACCGTCGAAGCGGTCAATCGCGGCGGGTTGCACTACTACCTCGCCAAGCCGTGGAAGCTGGAGACCCTGCAAGAGGCGGTGCGCGAACAGCTGACCGACTACCTGCTGGCGGAAGATGGCGAAAATGCCTTCCACTATGCGCCGCTGCTCAATCAGGCGCGGCTGTTTGCCGCCATCCACGATCACCCGTTCGACGAGTAGGGGCAGTTGGGCTTTCGCGGTGGCAGTTGTATACTGTCTGCATATACAGTATTGCAGGTAGCCACCGATGCGACTCTTTATCGCCGAGAAGCCCACGCTGGGCCGCGCCATTGCCGATGCCCTGCCCAAGCCCCACAAGAAGGGCGACGGTTTTATCGAAACAGCCCAGGGTGATGTGGTCACCTGGTGCATCGGCCATCTGCTGGAGCAGGCCGAGCCCGATGCCTATGACGCCGCCTTCAAGCAGTGGCGGATGGAGCATCTCCCCATCATCCCCGCCCAGTGGCAGCTGGTGGCCAAGCCCAAGACCAAAACCCAGCTCACCGTCATCAAGCGGCTGATCAAGCAGGCGGACTGCGTGGTCAACGCCGGTGACCCGGACCGGGAAGGGCAGTTGCTGGTGGATGAGGTGATCGACTTTCTCGGCTACCCGAAAACCAAGCCGGTGCAGCGCTGCCTCATCAGCGATCTCAACCCGCCCGCGGTGCGCCGCGCCCTCGACAAACTGAGGGATAACAAGGAGTTCGTGCCGCTGGCGGTTTCCGCACTGGCCCGCAGTCGGGCCGACTGGCTCTATGGCATCAACATGACCCGCGCCTACACCCTGCTCGGGCGCAAGGCCGGTTGCAGCGAGCTGCTCTCGGTTGGCCGGGTGCAGACCCCGCTGCTGGGGCTGGTGGTGCGGCGGGATCTCGAGATCGAGGCCTTCGTCCCCAAACCCTTCTACGAGGTGCTGGCCCATCTGCTGACCGATAGCAACGAGCGCTTCACCGCCAAGTGGCTGCCATCGGAAGCCTGCCTGCCGTGGCAGGACGAGGAGGGGCGGGTGCTCAATCGGGCGCTGGCCGACAAGGTGGTGAGCCGGATCAACGGCCAACCCGCACAGGTCGAATCGGTGGAGGAGCAGGCCCGCAAACAGGCGGCGCCGCTGCCCTACAACCTCTCCAGCCTGCAGATCGATGCCGCCAAGCGCTTCGGCATGGATGCCAAGCGAGTGCTCGACATCTGCCAGAGCCTCTACGAGCGCCACAAGCTCATCACCTATCCGCGCTCCGATAGCCGCTATCTGCCGACCGACCATTTCAAGCGGGCCGAGCAGGTGCGCGGCGCCATCGCCGCTACTGCGCCCGCGCTGGCCAAGGCAGTTGCCGAGGCGGACGGCAAGATCCGCAGTAAGGCGTGGAACGACAGCAAGGTGGATGCCCACCACGCCATCATCCCCACCGAGAAGCAGGGCAACCCCGCCACGCTGGGGGCCGACGAGGCGAAGCTCTATGGCCTGATTGCCCGCCAGTATCTGCTGCAGTTCTATCCCCCGTTCGAATACAACGACAGCAAGGTGCTGCTGCGCATCGCCGGTGGCCTGTTTCAGGCCAAGGCGCGGCGCATCCTTAAGGCAGGCTGGAAGGCACTGCTCGGGGTGGAGGAGGATGACGACGAAGAGAAGGCGGGCACGCTGCCTGCCCTGAAAGAGGGAGAGCAACTGCTGTGCGAGCGGGGCGAACTGCAGGAGAAAATGACCCAGCCGCCCAAGTCGTTCACCGATGCCACCCTGCTGGCGGCCATGACCGGCATCGCCCGCTATGTGCATGATCCCGAGATCCGCAAGACCCTGCGCGACACCGATGGTCTCGGCACAGAAGCGACCCGGGCGGGCATTATCGACCTGCTGTTCAAGCGCCGCTTTCTGGTGCGTCAGGGCAAGAGCATCAAGGCGACCCCGACCGGGCGCGCGCTGGTGCAGGCGCTGCCTGCTACTGCCACCACGCCGGATATGACGGCGCTGTGGGAGCAGAGCCTCGGCCAGATCGCCGAGCGCCACGGCAGCTACCAGCAGTTTATGGGGCCGCTCACCGAGCAGCTCAACGGCCTGATCGAGGGGGCGCGGCAGGACTCCGGCGCCAGCTTCAGCGCCCTGCCCAAGGAGGCGCCGGGTGCCGGCAAGCGGCGTTTTACCAAGCGTAAGAGTTCGGCGGCCAGCACGACTGGCGGGCCCCGACCGCGCAAGACGACCAGCAAGCGCCAGACCAGGGCTGCATAACGAAAAAAGGCGCCCATCCTGGGCGCCAAAGGCATTGTTGTCAGGCTGCCTGAGTGGACAAGCTGGCACGGATCCTGTGCTGGTAGTGCAGAACCACACCGAGAAACACCAAGTCCTTGAATAGGAAGAACTCGGTGACTGGCACGCCGTCAACCATCTTCCAGACACCTGTCAGAGTCAGCAGGAAGCTCAGCGTCGCCAGGAAGGTGACGATAGCCCCCATGCTGCACCAGTAACCGATGCGAGGTTGCCACAGACCCACGACCAGCCCGATGGCGATCACTATCTCGACCACCCCGATCAGGTTCGATACGCTCTGTTCCGACAGGGGGCCATAGAGCCAGCTCATCAAGGGGTGGCTGGCTACCAGTGGTTTGATGGCGGCTGCCTCTGTCGGGGTAAACTTGAAGACGCCGATCCAGAGCAGGGTCAATACCACGCCCGCCAGGGCGACCAGAAAGCCTTTGTCATGTTGCTGCATGGGGGCTCCTTGTTTAAGGGGTCAGAGTGACGGGCGGGAAGTCGATCTCGGTCGCCGCCAGGTGATTGCCATAGTTGGTCAGGGTATTGACCACCACCTGGCCGAGCACCTCCAGCAGCAGCTCGTCATCTACGCCTGCGGCACGGGCGCTAGCAAGCTGCTCGTCACTGATCACCCCGCGCTGGTTGACCAGTGCCGTTGCCAGTTGCAGCAGGGCGTGATCAAGGGGAGCCGAGGCCTGGCCGAGTCGGGCTGCCCGGATCTCCTGGGCCGAGAATCCGGCCTTGCCCGCCAGTAGTGTGTGGGCAGACAAACAGTATTGGCAGGCGTTGGCTTGACCTATGGCCAGTGCCAGCAACTCCCGTTGTGGGGCAGTGAGGCGCCCCTTGCCAAGCGCCTCGGCAAAGGCCAGGAAGCCATTGAGCAGGGCTGGCGAGTGGGCCAGTGTGGCGTAGAGGTTGGGCACCATACCCAGATTGCGGTGAAGGGTAGTCAGGGTCTGGGCGGCTGCGGGTTGCGGCTGGGATATTGGTTGGATACGGCTCATGATCTTCTCCTGTGGTAGTGAAGGTACGGGAGACAGTGTGCCGTCATTCGTGATACGGTTTATCACTCATCGTCTGCAAATAAATACTATTCGTCTCAAATATGGATCCGCTCTCTGCCCTGTTGGTTCATGCCTCCCCCGAAGCCAAGATCTTCTTCGCTGGCAACCTGTGCCAGAACTCCTCCAGTGATGATTATCCGAGTGGCGGACATCTTCATCTGCTGCGCAGTGGCGCCGTCATGTTGCGTGAAGAGGGGGGAGCAAGCTTGCTGCTCGAGGAGCCGACCCTGCTCCTGTTCCCTCGGGGACGTCCTCACAAGCTTGAACCCAGAACGCTGGGGGGTTGTGATTTGGTGTGCGCCAATGTCGCATTCGGCAAGGGGGGCGCATCGCCGTTGCAACTGGCATTACCGGGCTCGCTGGTGCTGCCGCTAAGGGAGTTGCCTGCCCTGACGCCGGTGCTGAGTCAGCTGTTTGACGAGGCGTTTCACCCCCGCTACGGGCAGGATCCGCTGATCTCCCGCTTGCTGGAGGTACTGTTGATCCTGCTGCTGCGTCATCTGGTCGAGCAAGGGGTGTGTCAGCAGGGGATGCTGGCAGGTATTTCCGATCCCCAGTTGGCCAAGGCGCTCTCGGTGATGCATCAGCGTGGGGATGAACCCTGGACGGTGGCCACGCTGGCGCGGGAGGCCGGCATGTCGCGGGCCCGCTTTGCCGCGAGGTTTCAGGAGCGGGTCGGTCAAGCGCCGCTTGGTTATCTGACCCACTGGCGCATGGCGCGCGCCTGCCAGCAACTGCTGGCGGGGGAGCCCATGGTGCAGGTGGCGCTGGGTGCGGGATACAGCAGCAGTGTTGCCTTTGGTCGGGCATTCGAGCGGGAGCTGGGGGTGAGCCCGGGGCGCTGGCTCAAGGCGCAGCAACAAGCCGAATAAAAAACGGGGCAGCCAGTGGCTGCCCCGTGTTCATGGCTGGTCAGCCAGTATAGACGTTCTCTTCCGGATAACGGATGCGGGTCTCGACCGGGCGGGCCAGCATAAAGGCCAGGGTCAGCGGGCCGAGACGGCCGCAGATCATCACCAGCACCAGGATCAGCTTGCCCGGCTCGCTCAGGGAGGCGGTGATGCCGGTGGAGAGGCCGACGGTGGCAAATGCCGAGATGGTCTCGAACATGATTTTGTCGAACGGCAGATCCTCGGTCACCATCAGCAGGAACATCGCCAGCATCAGCACCATGGTGCTGACGATGATGATGGCCAGCGATCGGGTCACGATCTGGGGCGACAGGGTGCGGCCAAAAGCGGTGACATGAGGTCGTTTGGTCAGAAACGCCTTGGTCGCCAGCAGCACAACCGCGAAAGTGGTGACTTTGATACCGCCACCGGTCGAGGTGGCACCGGCACCGATAAACATCAGCATCATCAGAAACAGCAGCGCCGCCGGGGTCATCAGCCCGATATCTATGGTATTGAAACCGGCGGTACGGGCACTGGCAGACTGGAAGAAGGCCGCCAGCAGCTGGCCACCGATACCGGCCTTGCCGAGGGTGCCCGGGTTGTTGTGTTCCAGCAGCCAGAACATCAAGGTACCGGCCAGCAGCAGCGCCGGGGTCATCAGCAACATCAGCTTGCTGTGCAGCTTCAGCTTGCGCCAGCGGCGGTTGCGCACCAGATCGACGATGACGGTAAAGCCGATCCCCCCCAGGATCAGCAGACCGGCGATGGTCAGGCTGATGATGGGGTCGTCCCTATAGTCGATGAGGTTGTTGGCAAACAGCGAAAACCCGGCGTTGTTGAAGGCTGATACCGCGTGGAAGAAGCTGACATAGAGGCCGTGCACCCAACCCATCTCGGGCACCCAGCGGATCGCCATGATGCCGGTACCGATCAGTTGGGCGATAAAGGCGAACAGCACGATCCGTTTGACCAGCTGAATGATGTTGACCGAGCCTTCCTGTCCCAGCGCCTCCTTGGCCAGTACCTGTTGGCGCAGACCGACCCGTTTGCTGAAGATTGCGATCAGCAGCAGGGTCATGGTCATCTGGCCCAGACCGCCGATCTCCATCAGCATCAGCAGGAAAATCTGCCCCTGCAGGGTGAAGGCGGTGCCGGTATCCACCACGCCAAGACCTGTCACGCTGATGGCCGAGGTGGCGGTAAACAGGGCGTTGACGAAGGTAACCTCGCCATTGTGGCTGGAGGGTTGCACCAGAAAGATGGTGCCAATCAGCAGAATGATCAGAAAGCTGCCGAGGATCAGCCGGGCTTCGCTCCAGCGAGAGTCCTGCTCCCGATGGAGGGCGAAGGCGTAGCTGCTGCGCCAGTTGATCATAGGGTTTCGAGCCAGTGGTCGATGGCGTGCTTGTTGCCCGCCAGGATCAGGATGTCGCCCAGTTGCAGCTCCATCTTGCCGGTCAGTACGTTGTGCAGCACATCACCACGCTTGATGGCGAGCAGCTGGAAATCGCTCTGTTGCAGCAGGTGGAAGTCGCCTAGTTCCCGGCCGTTCTGTTGCAGGCCAATCACGAACTCGGTCAGCACCATGTCGTGGCCCAGCTCCAGATAGTCGAACAGCCGGTTGTCCAGCATGCTCTGGGCGACCCGGCGGCCCATGTCCCACTCCGGGTTGATTACCTTGTCGGCGCCCACTTTCTGCAGGATCTTGGCGTGGAACTTGTCGCGCGCCTTGACCCACACCTTCTTCACGCCCGCCTCTTTCAAGACGAGGGTGGTGAGGATGCTGGTCTCCAGGTTGTCACCGATGGCAACGAAGACGATATCGAAATTGGCCAGTCCCAGCTCGGCCACAGTGGCCTCATCGGTGGCATCCGCCACGATAACGTGATTGCAGAGGGCGGCGATTTGCCGGGTCTTGCTCTCGTCGATATCGATGGCCAGTACTTCGGCATCTTGCCGTTGCAGCTCTTCGCACAGCGCGCTGCCAAACAGGCCCAGGCCGATGACGGCAAACTGGTTGTTCATGAGTTGTTCCTCAGCAGTTGAAGTCGCCTACTCTAAACCACTGCTATTCCCCCGAAAAGGGCTCGGGTTTTTCGTCATGGGGCAACTTGAGGTAGACTGCGCCCTTGCACCAAGCCGGGATAGACCGATGAAACTGAATGCCAACGCCTCTTTGTTGAAGCTCAACACCCTTGCCCTCGATGCGTACTGCCTCTGGCTGGCCGAGGTGGAGCAGGTTGCCGATCTGGCGACCCTGCGTGCCGATCCGCAGCTCAACCAGCTGCCGCGCCTCAATCTGGGCGGCGGCAGCAACATGCTCTTCACCACGGATTTTCTCGGTCTGGTGGTGCTCAACCGGCTCAAGGGGATTACCGCCGAAGATGGTGGCGATCACTGGTTGCTCCATGTGGCGGCCGGTGAAGATTGGCATCAGCTGGTGCGCCATACCTTGCAACAGGGCTGGTGCGGGCTGGAGAATCTGGCGCTCATTCCCGGCACGGTCGGTGCGGCGCCGGTACAGAACATCGGTGCGTATGGCGTTGAGCTGGCCGACTTCTGCGCCTATGTCGAGGCGTTCAACTGGCAGAGTGGCGAAATTGAACGGATCGCGGCGGCAGAGTGCCGCTTCGGTTATCGCGACAGTATCTTCAAACACGAGTATCAGGATTCCCACCTGATCACCGCCGTCGGGCTCAAACTGCCCAAGGCGTGGCAACCGGTGCAGGGCTATGGCCCACTGGCGGCGCTCGGTGACGCGCCTTCGGCACAGGCCATCTTCGATACCGTCTGTGCCACCCGCATGGCCAAACTGCCGGATCCTGCGGTGCTCGGCAATGCGGGCAGCTTCTTCAAGAATCCGGTGGTGCCTGCCGCGCTGGCGGAGAATCTCAAGGCGCGCTACCCGCAGATGCCCTGCTATCCGGCCGGAGAAGGGAAGGCCAAGCTGGCGGCGGGCTGGCTCATCGATCAGTGCGGTTTGAAAGGTTTCGCCATCGGCCGCGCCGCTGTTCATCAGGAGCAGGCGCTGGTGCTGGTCAATCTGGGGGGCGCCAGTGCCATGGAGCTGATCGCGCTGGCGGCTCATGTCCGCGACAGCGTGGAGCTGACGTTTGGCGTGCTGCTGGAGCATGAGGTGCGTTTTATGGGCGCGCACGGTGAAACCTGGCTCGACGAGGTGCTCTCATGACCCTTACTCCCATCAGACAGACTCTGATCACTCTGCTTAGCGACGGCCAGTTTCACTCCGGCGAACAGCTGGGTGAGCAGCTCGGCATCAGCCGGGCGGCGGTGAGCAAACACATGGCGGCGCTCAAGGAGCTGGGGCTGGATCTCTTTAGCCTGACCGGCAAGGGTTACCGGCTGGCGGTGCCGATGGCGCTCTATGATCAGGCTACCTTGCAGGCACTGGCCCCGATGGCACCGGTGCACTGTTTTCCGGTCATTGGCTCGACCAATCAACACCTGCTGGATCGGGTCAATGAGCTGCGCTCCGGCGAGAGCTGTCTGGCCGAGTGTCAGACAGCCGGGCGCGGTCGTCGTGGCAAACCCTGGATTTCGCCGTTCGGTTGCCAGCTGATCCTCAGCATGTACTGGCGACTTGAACAAGGCATGGCGGCGGCCATGGGGCTGAGTCTGGCGGTCGGCGTGGCAGTGGTTGAAGCGTTGGAGTCCCTTGGTTATCAGGGGGTCGAGCTCAAGTGGCCGAACGACCTCTACTATCAGGGCCGCAAACTGGCGGGGATACTGGTGGAGATGAGCGGTAGCGCCGGGGCCAGCTGTCATCTGGTGATTGGCATCGGTCTTAATCTGGCGATGCCTGCCCGCGAAGGTGAGAAGATCGATCAGGCCTGGGCCGAGCTGCGCCACATCAATCCCGAGCTGGTCGATCGCAATCAGTTGGCAGCCCGGATGATCGTCCATCTGCAGCGGGCGCTGCACACCTTTGAACAGCAGGGGCTGGCAAGCTTTGTCGATGAGTGGAACCGGCTCGATCACTTTGCCGGCCGTCCGGTGCGCCTGCTGATGGGAGATCTGGAGATCCGCGGCATCGCCCGTGGCATCGACGATCGCGGCGCCCTGCGACTGGAGACAGGTGAAGGGATCAAATTCTATCTGGGGGGCGAGCTCTCCCTGCGCCGGGGCGACTGAGGGTCAGCAAGGCTGCTCATGATGCCAAATAGAAGAGGGGGCCTGCGGGCCCCCTCTTCGTTATCCGGCAACTGCAGTCATCATTTGCGCAGTTTGATCTGCTCGATGGCGTGCTCATGGCCCTTGGTCATGATCAGGTTGGCTCGCTCACGCGTTGGCAGGATATTTTCTTGCAAATTCAGATAGTTGATCTCTTGCCAGATGTTGCTGGCGATCTGGGTCGCCTCACTCTCCGTCAACTTGGCGTAGTTATGGAAGTAGGAGTCGGGATCCGAGAAAGCACCGCTTCTGAACTTGAGGAACCGTTCGATATACCAGGTACGCAGCAGTTCGGCATCGGCATCCACATAGATGGAGAAGTCGACGAAGTCCGACACGAAGACCCGATGGGGCTCCTGAGGGTAATCCATGCCGCTTTGCAGCACATTGAGCCCTTCCAGGATCAGGATGTCCGGCTGCTCCACCACCTTCTTCTCATCGGGAATGATGTCGTAGATAAGGTGGGAGTAAACCGGCGCTTCGACCTTCTCGTGACCGGCGCGGATATTGGCGACAAACTCCACCAGATGGCGGATGTCGTAGGATTCCGGGAACCCCTTGCGGCGCATCAGGCCGCGCTCTTCCAGTACCTTGTTGGGATAGAGGAAGCCGTCGGTGGTGACCAGTTCCACCCGCGGGTGTTCCGGCCAGCGCTCCAGCAGGGCCTGCAGAATACGGGCCGTGGTGCTTTTGCCCCCCGCCACACTGCCGGCAATGCTGATGATATAGGTGCCCTTGCCACGGGACTGGCCGAGGAACTGCTCCAGCACCCGGCTGCGACGCTGTTTGGCTTTGACATAGAGATTGAGCAGGCGGGAGAGAGGCAGGTAGATCTCTTCCACTTCCCGCAATGACACCTTCTCGTTGATCCCGCGCAGGGTTTGCAGATCGTGTTCGGTCAGGGTCAGGGGGACCGAATCGCGCAATAACGCCCATTGTTCGCGGGTGAATTGCAGATAGGGGTTATGCTCTGTCGTCATGGTGTCATCACTGTTTCTTGGGCACGGCGACCATACACCAAGGGTGGGGGAGCGACAAGGGACGCAGCAGGATTGGCTTGTTTGCCCCCACTTTTTTGCAAACTTCCCAGCAATAAAGCATATTTTGCCGGGTTCAATGGTTGCATCCCCCAAAACCTTACAATAAAATGCGCGACGCTTGACTGTCTGTCGTCTATTTGCCGTGCAAAAGCGATAAACACAACGGGTGCAAGCAGAATTACCGTTGTGACAATCTGGCGTCTGGAGGGGTTCCCGAGCGGCCAAAGGGATCAGACTGTAAATCTGACGGCTCTGCCTTCGAAGGTTCGAATCCTTCTCCCTCCACCATATTTCTCTGCGGTTTGAGTTCTTTGGGTTAGAGAAATGCGGGCATCGTATAATGGCTATTACCTCAGCCTTCCAAGCTGATGATGCGGGTTCGATTCCCGCTGCCCGCTCCAAGATGCTGATATGGCTCAGGCGTTAGCAGAGCCGCACCCTAGGGTGAGTTCGGCAAGCGAACCAGCCATCAGCACCTCTCTCTTTCCCACCAGATTCAAATCCATCATATAAACTGTTCTGTGGTTAGCTTGCCACCGCGTACTCAGCGTTAGTTTAGAGGGACGATCATGTCTAAAGAAAAATTTGAGCGTAATAAACCGCACGTTAACGTGGGTACCATCGGCCACGTTGACCACG
>NZ_CAWLMI010000071.1:0-10422 GCF_963862045.1 Aeromonas sp. 159
CCGGAGCCGATGCCACCGCTGCCGCAATCGCAGTCGGTAGCTGGGGGCGCACCCCATTGAGCGGTGGCGGCAGAATATCCGGGCTCACCAGCTCCTTGTCATTGAGCACCACGATATTGCGCACCACGTTTTGCAGCTCGCGTACGTTGCCGGGCCAGGGGTAGTCGAGCAGCACTCGCGCCGCCTCAACGTCAAAATCCTTGAAGCGTTTGTTCTCCTCCTTGGCGTAGCTCTGCAGCAGGGTGCGCGCCAGCAGCAGTATATCCTCGCCCCGCTCCCGCAGCGGCGGCAGGGTGAGGGGAATGACGTGGAGCCGATAGTAGAGATCCTCGCGAAAACGGCCCGCTTTCACCTCCACCAGCGGATCCCGGTTGGTGGCGCAGATAAAGCGCACATCCACCGTCTCGAGCTTGCCGCTGCCGACTCGCTGCACTGTGCCGGTCTGGATAAAGCGCAGCAACTTGCTCTGCAGATCCAGGTCCATCTCGCAGATCTCGTCGAGAAACAGGGTACCGCCATCGGCCAGACTGGCCGCCCCCTTGCGATCCCCCTGCGCACCGGTAAAAGAGCCCTTCACATGACCGAAGATCTCGCTCTCCATCAAATCGTGGGGAATGGCGGCGCAGTTGAGGGCAATAAAGGGCTGTTCGCTGCGGGGACTGCACTGGTGAATCGCCTCGGCACACACCTCTTTGCCGGTGCCGCTCTCGCCAGTGATAAAGACGGTCGCCTTGCTGGGCGCCGCGCTCTCGATGATGCGATAGACCGCCTGCATCGACATAGAGGCGCCGATAAAACCGAAGAAGGAGCTGCGCTCGAAGTTCTCCCGATAGTGGGCAACCAGCGAACTCAACTGCTGATGTTTCAAGGCATTGCGAACGGTGGCGCAGAGCCGCTTGCTGTCAAACGGCTTGGTCAGAAAATCGAAGGCACCGAGGCGCATCGCCTCCACCGCCACATCCACCGAGCCGTGGGCGGTGATCACCACCACAGAGCAGGGCAACTGCTGTTCGGTGATCATTTGCAGAATATCCATACCGGACATATCCGGCAGCTCCAGATCCAGCAGCACCACGGGGGGAGGACTTGCCAGCAACTGCGCCAACGCCTGTTGACCGCAATCGGCCAGCACCACCTCATACCCCTCCTGGCGCAGGTACTGTTCATAGACCACCGCCAGACTACGGGTATCTTCCACCAGCAGGACACGCGATTTATTTTCAGCCACTGGACTCATCCTTGTATTTGATTCTGCGATCTATTTTGCCTTATTTTCGCGCGCAAACCCAACGCCAAGACAGCTCTGTTATCCCGCGATTGCAGGGAATACACAAGTAAAAACGGCTCCTTAAGGAGCCGTTTTTAACTACAAGAAGGGATTACTTCTTGGCGTCGTCTGCAGTCGGCTTCTCGATAGCCAGCAGCTCAACGTCAAACACCAGCACGGCGTTCGCCGGGATGGAGCCTGCACCGTGCTCGCCATAGGCCAGCTTGGACGGCAGGAAGAACTTGAACTTGGAGCCAACCGGCATCAGCTGAACACCTTCGGTCCAACCCGGGATAACCTGGTTGAGCGGGAAGGTAGCCGGCTCGCCGCGATCGACGGAGCTGTCGAACTTGGTGCCGTCGGTCAGGGTACCGGTGTAGTGAACCTTGACGATATCGGTAGATTTCGGCTTGGCGCCAGTGCCCATCTTCTCGACCATGTACTGCAGGCCGGATTCAGTGCTCTTCACACCCTCTTTCTTGGCGTTGGTAGCCAGGAACTCTTCGCCCTTCTTCAGATTCTCAACGGCGTCTTTCTCGGCCTTGGCCTTGGTCAGCTCGTTGATCTTGGCGTCGTAATCCTGCAGTACCTTCTGGATCTCTTCATCAGTCATCTTGGCTTCTTTGCCCAGACCGTCAGTCACCCCTTTCAGGATCACGGCGTTGTCCAGTTTGATGCCCAGTTCCTGCTGACGCTCCAGGGTATTGGCGATGTAACGACCCATGGAGAGGCCAATTGCGTAGCCAGATTGCTCTTCAAAGCTCTTGGCTTCGGCCTTGGTCGCCTCTGCCGGCTTGCTGGCTTCTGCCTTCACTTCGGCGGTATTGGCCGCAGCAGGCTTCTCGTCTTTTTGGCAAGCAGTCAGACCGACGGCAACGGCCGCCGCCAACAGGGACACCTTCAGAAATTTGTTCATCAGTTTCTCCAAACTCCAAATACCGCTCTCGGTTCCATCGTGAAATGAGAGGTTTATCGTGATAAGCGCCTTATACTAACGCCGTGATCGCAGGTAACAAAAGCGTGAGACCGCAAAAATGATAAAAAGTGCCATTTATCTGGTGAGCCTCTGTTTAATGCTCACCGGTTGCGAGCAGAGCTCCCAACCCAACCAGCAAATGACTCTCGCCAGCACGGGTCTGCTGACCGCAGATCTCTCCAGTGATGGCAAGCAGGCCATCGTCTCCAGCATCAGCCAGGGCATCATCGTCTGGGATCTGGAACAGAACCGTCAACGCTGGCGCTGGAAGCAATCCGACTCGGCGGATGAGCTGGTATTCATTACCCGTTTTTCCGAAGGCAACAGCCATGCCGTCACCGCTACCCCCGATACCTTTGCAACCTGGCGGCTGAGCGACGGGCAATCACAAGGCTACTACTCACTTCCTGAATCCAGGCTGAGGGACATCGCGCTCTCTGCCGACGGTCGTTATGTGCTGATCGGGCGGGAAGATGGCAAGGCCGAGTGGCTCGACACCCGAAGCGGCCGTCGCCTGCAGTTTCTGGGGCACACCGAACAGGTCAATACGGTGGATCTCTCCGCCAACGGTCGCTACGCCCTGACCGGCGGCAACGACTACAGCGCCTATCTGTGGGACACCCACAGCGGGCAGGTAATTTGGCGCTTCAACCATGGTGGCCGGGTGATCATGGCCAGACTGGAGCCGAGCGGCCGCTACGCCTTCACCGCCGACAGCAGCCGGGCCAGCATCTGGGATCTGAAAACTGGCAAGGAGGTGAGTCAGCTGCAATATGATCACCGCTTCGAGGTCTACACCAGCGCCCGCTTTGCCAACGATGGCAAGTGGCTCATCACTGGCGCCCCTTCCCGTCAGCTCTCCCTGTGGCAAGTGAGCGATGGTGCCCTGCTGCAGAGCTGGCGCGTCTCGCCGCAACCCAAGGTGAAACCGCCCAGCGCAGTGGTCTACGGCGTCGCTTTGCGCGACAATAGCCACCTTGTCAGTGCCAGCTCCAGTGGTCTGGCCGAAATCTGGACAATCAAGTAAGGACCCGAAGGCCCATGAGTCAGCAACTTAACGATCGCATCGAAACCCTGGAAACCCGTCTCGCCTATGCGGAGTACACCATAGAGCAGCTCAACGACGAGGTAACCACTCAGGGCCGTGAACTCGATCGGCTCAAATACCAGATCCAGCTGCTGATCGACAAACTGCAAAGCGTACAGCCCAGCCAGATTGCCAGCATGGCCGAAGAGACCCCGCCGCCGCACTACTGAACCGGCGCTATCTCCGGTCAGGCAACATGGCTTGGCACAGCTGTCAGCCAATAAAAAACCCGCGATAAATCGCGGGTTTTTTATCATCGGCGTGGCCGTGATCAGTGGTGATGGCCCTTGCCACCACAACCGCCACCACCGCAGCAGCCGCCATGACCATGGTCGTCGCCGTGGTCATGCTCGTGGCTGTGACCGGCACCGCCACAGCAACCGCCGTGAGCGTGCTCTTCGTCGTGGTCGTGACCGTGACCACCGCAGCAACCGCCATGGCCGTGATCGTGGTCATGACCATGGTCGTGACCGCAACCGCCGGCACCGTGAACGTGGCCGTGAGCCAGCTCTTCGGCAGTGGCAGCGCGCACGTCCTTGATCTCGACCTTGAAGCCCAGGGTCACGCCAGCCAGCGGATGGTTGCCATCTACCTTGACGAACTCTTCAGACACTTCAACCACTGTCACCGGACGATGGCCATCGTCGGTTTCAGCCACGAAAGTATCCCCTTCGGAGACTTCCATGCCGTCGAACAGCTCGCCCGGCACTTCCTGCACCAGAGACTCGTCGTATTCGCCGTAGGCCTGGCTCGGGGTCAGGGTCACTTCGAAGGCTTCACCTACCGCACGACCTTCCAGCTCGGCTTCAAGGCCGGAAACCAGATAACGGGTGCCGTGCAGATAGACCAGCGGCTCTTTGCCGACAGTGCTGTCGATGACTTCACCGTGCTCGTCGGTGACTGTGTATTCCAGCGTAACCACGCTCAGAGGAGCTACTTTCATGTCAGGATCCTGCGGATAGAAAAAAACGGGCCCAGAATAACCTAAAAAGCGGGCCACGCATATGCCATGCCCCGTCAGCGGGCGATGAAAAAATCGGCGATACCACCAGTTTGGGCAACAACGCCCTGCACTCTTCAGGGCTATCAGGGACGAAATACGCCGATCACCTCTTCGGCTTCACGGGTTACCCGCTCCACCTGTTCCGGCGTCTGCACCTGGGTATCACCGCACGCGACGCAGGTCACCTTCTCGACTCCATGCTCCATATACAGCATCATGTTGTCCAACTTGCCGCACGCCGGGCAAACAGCACCGGCAATGAAGCGTTTTTTACGTCTGGTTTCCATATTTGTTACCTCCAGGCAGCATCATATCAGGGTTTTTACATGCATCACGCCATCGAGTATCACCATTTTTCCTGCCAGGGCCTGCACGCCGGCAACCGCAAGCGGAGTCCTGTCGGGCAGCTGTTGCGGATCACCCGGAGTGCCGCGTTGCTGAGACTGGGCCAACATGAACTGTTGCTGCCGGCAGGCTGCAGCTTCTGGCTCTGCGCCGATGCACTTGCGGCCTTCAGCCCCCTCAGCGGTTGCGAGTACGATCAGCTGAGCGTCTCTTTGCGCGTGGCTCAGCCACAGCAGGCAGGCTGGCTGCAGACCACCCCGCTGCTCGATGCCCTGCTCGACTCGCTGGCTCGGTGGCAACGTCCGAAAGAGTGGCAAGGGGCCTACGGTCAGCGACTGCAGGTGATCCTGGATGAGCTGCAACAGTGCGCCATCAGCCAGCAGGGTCACGGTGAGCTTCAAGCCTGCTGGCAAGCGCTGGCCAATGGCCAACCGGAGTCTCTGCAACTGTGGGCACAACAAGCCGATGCGCCGGTGGAAGGGAGTGAATTGCAACAACAGTGGCAACTGCTGCAAGCGCTCAGATTGCTCAAGGGCGGCAGCAAACCCGCGCAGGTGGCCAGCAAGCTGGGTTATGCCGATGAGACCGCATTGCAAGCGGCCTGCCAGCAGTGGGGCGTTGGCGAGGATGGCGATCAATAACCGGACGCTGGTGTGAATGCGCGAACTAAATTGGCTGAATGAGTCCAGTTTTTTGCCAGATGGTCGTTAACAAGGAAGGGCCATTCCCCCCGTAATCCTTTATGCTAGAGGCCTGAAGTGACTGCCAACGTTTCGACCAACAGGACATCTGCCATGACGAGCAAAGCCAATCAATCCCAGGGCATGTTGCTGTTTCACCTTTCAGCCAAACAATCCTTTGCCATCGGTACCCTCAAGGTGAAGGAGATAGTGCCCTACACCCAGCTGACGGCAATGCCCCACTCGCACCCGACCGTGTTGGGGGCCGCCAATATGCGCGGCTCCACCATTCCAGTGATCGACATGGCGATGGCGGTGGGCTATCGCCCCATCAGCAAGGAGGAGATGCCCCACTGCTTCATCATCATTACCGACTGCCGCCGTACCCTGGTGGGCTTTCTGGTACGGGGCATCGACAAGATCACCGAGTGCAACTGGCGCGATATCGAATCGCCCCCCGCCTCCCTCGGCCACAATGTGTTCGTAACCGGCGTGACCCGGGTCAATGACCAGCTGATCCAGCTGCTGGATGTGGAGCTGATCCTCTCCCGGGTCTATCCGGACGATCCGAGCCACCTCTATCCGGTACTGACCGATGTGCAGCGGGAGCGGATCAAGCCGATGCGGATCATGCTGGTCGATGACTCTTCGGTCGCTCGCCGTCAGCTGATGGCCGCCCTCGACTACATCAATATCCCCTATGAGGTCTGCACCAATGGCAAGGATGCACTGACCCTGATGCAGACGCGGGCAAGCCAGAAGACCCCGATCGACATTCTGGTGAGCGATATCGAGATGCCGGGGCTCGATGGTTATGAGCTGGCCTTCGAAGTGCAAAGTGACAGCAAACTGGCGGGGGCCTACATCATCCTGCACACTTCCCTCTCCAGCGAGATCAGCGTGGAACGCGCCCATCAGGTGGGTGCCCATGAGGCGCTGACCAAGTTCGAGGCCAATGAGCTGATCCAGGCCATGCTGCGCGGCGCCGAACATCACGATCGCCTGCTGAAATAAGCCAATGACTGGCGGGAGGAACACGCTTCCCGTCCTCCTTATCTTCGACCCAGACTGACTGACCCCATGCTGACCGAGAGCCACTTCCACGCCCCCTGGTGGGCACGCAATCCTCATCTGCAGACCATATTGCCCAAATGGCTGCGCCGCCCCCCTGCCCGTTTTGTGGCGGAGCGGTTTGAACTGCAGGATGGGGACTTTGTCGACCTCGCCTGGAGCGGGGAGGTCTGCCTTGACGAGCGGCCACTGGTGGTGGTGTTTCACGGGCTGGAGGGGAGCATTCACTCCCACTATGCCAAGGGATTGTTCGCCCACCTGCAGCAAGAGGGCAGAGAGGCTGTACTGATGCACTTTCGCGGTTGCAGTGGCGAGCCCAATCGCCACCTGCAGGCCTATCACTCCGGCGCCATCGGTGATGCGCAGGAGCTGATTGCCGAGCTGAGCCAGCGCTTTCCGGGCAAACCGCTGATCGCCATCGGCTTTTCACTGGGTGGCAATATGCTGGTCAATCTGCTGGCTCGGGCCTGTCCTGCGGCATTGAAAGCAGCGGTGGTGGTCTCGGCCCCGCTGCAACTGGCAAGCTGTGCCGAGCGGGTCAATCAGGGCTTCTCGAAGGTCTATCAGAACTATCTGCTGCGCACCATGCGCCGCAACCTGCTCAACAAGATCAGCCTGCAGCAGAAAGCGAGTGAACGCTGGCAACCTAGACAAGTGGAGCAGATTGCCACCCTGCGCGATTTTGACGAGCTGGTCACCGCGCCACTGCACGGCTTTCACAGCGCAACCCACTACTACCAGAGCTGCTCGGGGCTAACGCTGCTGGCTCAGATCCCCATCCCTACCCTTATCCTGCACGCCGCCGACGATCCCTTTATGTCACACGCGGTCATTCCCCGCCCGGAGCAACTCTCGCCCACGGTGCGCTATGAGTTGAGCCAGCGCGGCGGCCATGTCGGCTTTCTGCACGGCACGCCCTGGCGGCCACGGTTTTGGCTGGATGAACGGATCAGTCGCTGGATTGCCGAACAGAGTCACTCCGCAACACAGAACTGATTGCGTCCCGACTCCTTGGCCCGATAGAGCGCCTGATCGGCCCGCTCCAACAACTGGCTCTCCCCTTCACCGGACACTGTGCTGGCAATCCCCTGACTCACCGTCACCCAGGGGGCAACATCGGACGCCAGATGCTCCAGCTGCAGGCTGGCCAGGCCATCTTGCAGCCGCTGCGCCACGCTGGCCGCCGCCTGACGGTCGGTATTGGGCAGCAGCAGCACAAACTCCTCTCCGCCATAGCGGGCAACCAGATCAGATGGCGTGCGTACCGCACGATTGAGCGCTTGTGCCACCTCCTTGAGGCACATATCCCCTACCTGATGGCCGTAGTGGTCGTTGAAGCGCTTGAAATAGTCCACATCGATCAGGATGAGCGATAGCGGAGCGCCGCTCTCCTGGCTATGGGCCAACGCGCGATCCAACTCGATATTGAAATGCCGCCGATTGGCGACACCGGTCAGAGGATCTTGCTTGGCGAGCTGATCAAGTTTGCGCAGCAGCGTCAGATTTTCATGCTCACGCATGATCGCCAACTCAAACCAGCGGTACAGCATACGGCGGCCGACCTCCAGCGCAATCACGCCAAACAACACGCCAAGCAGGTAGATCTGGGGAAAATCAACGCGTAAAAAGAGCTCCAACCCCACCCCCACCGTCATCGGGCCCAAGAGATAGCCATAAAAAACCTTGCGATCGGGATAAAACGCGATGAGCGCAGCCAGCAGGTTGAGCCGCATGATCCCGTTGGCATAGCTGACCCCTCCCCGCAGCTCCACCTGACCAATCGTGTAGATGTGCAGCGTCCAGAGTCCGCCCCATAGCACCATCACCAGCGCAGCCATCCGTAACCAGAGGCGATCCTGCAGATGGTCACAAAACAGGCTGACAACAGGTAGCAGCAATAGCACCACCATGACCAGGGCCAGCTCACTCTGAAAGCGCCAGGGTAAGCTGTCATCACTGGCGAGCCCGACCTGGCTGTAAACCTCGTAGCGTATCGAAAGAAACAATACCACCAGCCAGTTCAACAACCAGAACCACACCATGCCTCGGGCAATCGCCTCTCGACGTGCGCTGTCCAGATGCTCAGTCAGGGTTAACGGCGCGCTGCGCTGCGCTTCAGACAACATCTCTCAGACTCCGGTGAAAAGGTAAAAAGTGATTGCATTCGCGGGATTCAACACAACAATAGCCTGACGATCACCTCTTTTGCTGTGAGACCTTTAAATGATCATTCCCTGGCAAGAACTGGACGGCGACACCCTGACCAACCTGATCGAACACTTTGTGTTGCAGGAGGGAACAGAATATGGAGAGCAGGATGTACCGCTTGGCGTCAAAGTCGATGCAGTGAGAGAACAATTACAGCAAGGCAAAGCTGTCATCGTCTATAGCGAGCTGCACGAATCGGTGAATATCGTGATGAAAGACCGCTTCATCGAGCAGTCTTGACCCAACCGCAATCCGGACCTTATAACGGAATTCCCAAGGAAGAGAGAATCCCATGTCGGCCAAGCACCCCATTATTGCTGTTACCGGTTCGTCCGGTGCCGGCACCTCCACCTCCACCAACGCCTTTCGCTCCATGTTCCATCAACTGGGATATACCGCGGCGGTGGTGGAAGGTGACAGTTTTCACCGCTACACCCGACCGGAAATGGATGTAGCGATCCGCAAGGCGCGCGAACAGGGGCGTCATATCAGCTATTTTGGCCCTGAGGCCAATGACTTCGGGCTGCTGGAGAGCTTTTTTCAGGGCTATGGACAGGATGGCAATGGCCAGTATCGCCGCTACCTGCACAGCTTTGACGAGGCGGTTCCCTTCAACCAGATGCCCGGCACCTTTACCCCTTGGCAGCATCTGCCCAGCAATACCGATCTGCTGTTTTATGAAGGGCTGCACGGCGGAGTGGTAACCGAGGATCACAACGTAGCCCGCCACGTGGATTTTCTGATAGGCGTAGTGCCCATCGTCAATCTGGAGTGGATCCAGAAGCTCATTCGCGATACCTCGGAGCGAGGGCATTCCCGCGAGGCGGTGACCGACTCCATCGTTCGCTCCATGGATGACTACATCAACTTCATCACCCCGCAGTTCTCGCGCACTCATATCAACTTCCAGCGAGTACCGACGGTGGACACCTCCAACCCCTTCAGTGCCAAGGTGATCCCGAGTCTGGACGAGAGTATGCTGGTGATCCGGTTTCGCGGCATCAAGCAGGTGGATTTCCCCTACCTGCTGTCGATGATCGATGGCTCATTCATGTCGCGGATGAACACCATAGTGGTGCCGGGTGGCAAGATGGGCTTTGCGATGGAGCTGATCCTGCGCCCGCTCATCCAGCAATTGATCGAAACCGGCAAAATAACCTGATTCAAAGGAGTTCACGATGCGGCTTGCTTATCTCTCTGTGGCACTGCTCGCCCTGCTTGGCGGTTGCAGCAGCGGGCCGGCGGCCCCCACGCTGGAGTCCGGCACCATGCTGGTTCGCCCGATGGGCAACTGGACCTATGGTGCAACCCCGCGCTACGCCCTGGCCGAACAGTATCAATTTGCCGGTGAGTTGGCGGAAGGGTGGCTGGAGCCGATGCAGCAGGCGGTAAGCCGGGAGCTCAATGGCAAGGGATGGCAGAGTGCACCGCTCGACGAGGCGGATCTGTGGGTCGCCATCGGCGTCGCGGGCGGCAAGGATATGAGTGATGGCGAAATTTTCGCACGTCTTGGCATGACACCCGGGGTATATGCCTCGGCCAACCAGCGCAAAGGGTCGCTGGCCATCGTGCTGCTCGATCGCAAAACCCAGAAAGCGGTCTGGAGCAGCATCATCCAGCTGACCAGCGATGTGAGCATTGCAGACAGCCAGCGCCAGGCACTCAGCCAGCAGCTCGCGGCCGAGCTGCTCAATCGCGTCCCCACCAACTAGCGCTTGTTTAGTGATAACGGATGGATAGAAAAACGGCTTGCCTCCCGGCAAGCCGTTTTTTGTGGTCTCAACC
>NZ_CAWLMI010000072.1:0-48939 GCF_963862045.1 Aeromonas sp. 159
CTCTACGGCTGGCTCGATGGCGCCGATACCCGCCTGCAGCAGGATCGTATGGCCCTGAGCGCCGCCGAGCGCGACCTCGAGATCATGGAGCTGGAAAACCTCGGCAAACAGGCCCGGCTCAAGCGGGATCCCAATCAGGGAGTTCGCGACCAGCTGGCGCAGGTCGAAGCGGATCTGGTCCGGATCGACGATGAGCTGAAGGCACAGACCGTCGATCTGATCCCGGCGCACGAGATGCCGCTGGTGCTGGAGGCGCTGCTCTCCCGCTCCGCCAACCTTCACATGCTGGCCCTCAGTTCGCTGGAGCCGACCCCGCTGATGGCGGGAGAGCAGAAGGTCAATCTCTACAAGCATGGTATCCGGCTTCAGCTTGAAGGCGGCTATTTCGATGTGTATCAATATCTTAAAGCGCTGGAAGCCTTGCCGCGCCACTTTTACTGGAAGCAGTTCGACTATCAGGTCAAAGCCTATCCCGGCGCGGTGGTGGAGATGGAGATCTACACCCTGAGTACCAGCAAGGAGTTTATCCGTGGCTAGAGTGTTTGCGTTGTGCTGTTGCCTGTTCAGCTTGCTGGCACAGGCGGAGCAGGTCGAGGTATTGCAGGATCCCACTGCGCCGCTGGCGGATGTGGCGGTTGGCGCCCGTGCAACTGGCGAGAGCAGTGCCGGTTTGCCGAAGCTGCAGAGTGTGGTGCTGGGCAATGGCCCGGCACTGGCGGTACTCAATGGCAAGAGTTATCGGGTCGGGCAACAGGTGGACGGCTATACGCTGGTGGCCATCAATGCCGATGCCGTGGTGCTGGAAAAGGCGGGAAAACGCCATGCGGTAACACTGTTTGCCAGCAAGATCCGGGTTTGAGTCGTGCTTGCCTCTCGAGAGGTGAATCGGCTTTATCGAGTTTAATTGCAAGTCAGGGTGCCCTAATTACATGAAAAAACACCGTCTCTGTCTGATCACCGTGGCCATGATGGCTGCAGGCTGTACCACGTATCAGCACCCCGAGCCGACCCAGGCGAAGGATGCTCTCAAACAGGCCATGAACGAACAGCAGAAACAGGCTGCCCCTCTGACCGCTTTGCCCAAATCGGTGCAAAGTGAATTGCTGCAGCTGAACCGGCCCCAGATGCCGGTCGGCATGCCGGAGAAGCGGCTGCGTATCGCGGCTCACGACGTGGAGGCGGTGGAGTTTTTCGGTTCCCTGTTCAAGGGCTCCCGCTACAGCGTGGCGGTTCACCCCGGGGTGGCCGGGCTGGTCTCCGTCGAGCTCAAGGATGTGACTCTGCCGGAGGTGCTGGCGGTGGTGGGCGATATGTACGGCTTCGACGTGCAGCGCAAGGGCAATGTCTTCCATATCTATCCGGCGGGTCTGCGTACTGAAACCATCCCGGTCAACTATCTGATGATGTCCCGTCGTGGCCTCTCCCGCACCTCGGTCAGCACAGGCGGGGTGACGGCCAATGACAGCAATAACAGCAGCGACAGCAGTTTTGACAGTGCATCGAACAACAACAGCGGCAGCAACAGCTCAACCAGCAGCAACTCGAGCGGTGACAACAACAACGGCACCCGTATCGAAACCGACACCAACAGCGACTACTGGACCGATCTGCGCGACTCCCTGCAGACCCTGATTGGCACGGGTGACGGTCGCGCTGTGATCACCAGCCCGCAGGCGGGTCTGGTCACCATCCGCGCCTATCCGAAAGAGCTCAAGGCGGTGCGTGAATTCCTGACTCAGTCCGAGAGTCACCTCAAGCGGCAGGTGGTGCTGGAGGCGCGGATCATCGAAGTCGCCCTCAACGAAGGGTATGAGCAGGGGGTGGACTGGAGCGGTCTATCCGCCAGCTGGGATGGCAACAAGGGGATTACCGGTGGCAAGTCGTTGGCCAATACCCAGTTGCCTTCCACCCCCAACCAGATCTTTACTGCGCTCGGGGGGGGGGCTGGCTTTACCATCTCTGATGGCAACTTCAATGTAGCGGTTAACCTGCTCAAGACCCAGGGTGATGTGAATACCCTCTCCAGTCCCCGTGTCACCGCGACCAACAACCAGAAGGCGGTGATCAAAGTGGGGACGGACGAGTATTACGTCACCAATGCGTCCACCACCATTACCACTACCTCGACGGGCACAGACAAGACACCTAACGTGGAGCTGACCCCCTTCTTCTCCGGTATAGCGCTGGACGTAACGCCGCAGATCGATGAAGAGGGGAAGGTGCTGCTGCATATCCATCCCTCGGTTATCGATACCGAAGAGCAAAACAAGGTGATCGACATGGGTACCTCGGGTGGCAAGTTGCAACTGCCGCTCGCCAAGAGCTCGATCCGCGAATCCGATACCGTGGTGCAGGCCAATAACGGTGACATCATCGTTATCGGCGGCCTGATGAAGACCGACAAGCAGGAGATCGTCAGCAAGGTGCCGCTGCTGGGGGATATTCCCTGGGTGGGTGAAGCCTTTACCAACCGCCGCGAGAGCACCAAGAAGGTGGAGCTGGTGATCATGCTCAAACCGACCGTGGTGGAGAAAGATACCTGGCAAAACGAGCTGCAACGCTCCTCCGAGCTGCTCGACAAGTGGTATCCGGCCAAGGGCTGACCCATGACACCAGATGCGGTCACCCTTATCCCGAACGGCCTGTGCTGCCTTGCCAGCACAGGCTGCTTGCTTGTCGTGGCAGGTGAGGTCTCATGTACCTGACCCACTTCGGCCTGCAGGAGGCACCGTTCAGCCTCACTCCCAATACCGGCTTCTACTACGGCCTGCCGCCTCACGAAGAGGCGCTGCAGGTGCTTAACTGGGCGCTGGCGCAGGGGGAGGGCTTTATCAAGGTGACCGGCGAGGTGGGTACCGGCAAGACCCTGCTCTGCCGCAAGCTGCTCAGCGAGCTGGGCTCGGAAGCGCGTCCGGTGCGGCTTGCTTGGTTGCCCAATCCCCACCTCACTCCGGCCGAGCTGCGCATCGCGCTGGCGCTGGAGCTGGGGTTGGCGGTAC
Source organism: Aeromonas sp. 159 (assembly GCF_963862045.1). NCBI lineage: Bacteria > Pseudomonadati > Pseudomonadota > Gammaproteobacteria > Aeromonadales > Aeromonadaceae > Aeromonas > Aeromonas sp. 159. The sequence goes on from NZ_CAWLMI010000072.1 coordinate 3,000, forward strand.
GGGATCAGAGCGAGCTGGATCTGACCGATCGTATCCATCGTCACCTGATCAGCCTGCACCAGCAGGGCAGTCGGGTGGTTGTGCTGATCGACGAGGCGCAAGCGCTGCCGGACGAGACGCTGGAGGCGATCCGCCTGTTCGGCAACCTCGAGACCGAATCCAGCAAGCTACTGCAGATCGTGCTGTTCGGCCAGCCGGAGCTGGATGCCAGATTGGCCAAGCCGCATCTGCGCCAACTGCGCCAGCGGATTGGCTTCTCCTACTGCCTGCGGCCGCTGCGTTTTGACGAGACCCGCGCCTATCTGGAGCACAGATTGCAGGTCTCCGGTTACCGCGGGGCACCGCTGTTTGCAGGTCGAGCCATGCGCCTGTTGTGGCGCGCATCGCGAGGGATCCCGAGACTGATCAATATCCTGGCGCAGAAGTGCCTGATGCTGGCCTATGGTCAGGGTGTGCGTCAGGTCGACAGTCGTCTGGTCCGGCTTGCCATTCGCGATACCGACGATGCGAGCCGCTTTGCGCCACGGCGCTGGTGGCCCCTGTTACTGTTGCTGGGGTGCGCCTTGGCTTATGGAGTCTGGCCATGAGCGTTATCAACCAGATGCTGAAAGATCTGGATCGGCGCCAGCAAGGATCCGAAGGTGCTGCCGTCTATATTGCCCCTGCGCGCCAGCAGGGATGGTGGATGTTGCTGTTGACCCTGATCTGCGGTCTGGCACTGGGGATCCTCGGTTGGCGAACCTGGATCTATTGGCAGCAGACCCATACCGTGACGGCTGCCAGTGAAGTGATCGCCTCCGATGCGGTGATTCCCGATGTGGTGGCAAGGGCCGCCGCGCCCGTCAGCCCGCCCGAGCCGGTCGAGGTGGCGGCCGCGCTGCCGCTGCCAAGTCAGAATGAGGTGAATGATGAGGCAGGCGAGAGTGACTCGGATGGCATGGCCGACGGTGCGCCCTTTGATGCCTCCAGCGATGTTGACGAGACGGAGCCGACCGATGAAGAGCTGCAGCCCGAGCTTTACGCCGAACTGGCGGCAGAGCAGCAGGCAGTCGCCAGCGCGCCGCGCAAACCGAGCGTATTGAAGATCGAGACGGTGGAGCTGTCGGCCAAGGAGCTGGCGGCACTGGCGGAGCGCAAGGCGACTACCGCCATGGCCAAGGGAAGCCTGCGGGATGCGCAGGACAACTACTATCAGGTGCTGGCCCACGATCCCTACAATCAGGGGGCGCGCGAGCAGCTGGCGGGGCTGCTCTACGGCGAGGGCCGTCTGACCGAGGCGCGTCAGCTGCTGGAAGAGGGGATCCGGCTCGATCCACAGCAGGCCGATTTTCGTCTGCTGCTGGCCCGCCTTGCCATCAGCGAGGGGCAGCAGCAGCAGGCGCTTGGCTGGCTGTCCGGCTATCAGCCGGATCTCGCCAGTAACATGGACTACTACGCCACCTGGGCCGGGCTGACTCAGGAGCTGGGCCAGAATGCCGATGCGGCGGCGCTCTATGTGAAGCTGCTGCGTCAGCAGCCGGATCAGGGCCGCTGGTGGCTGGGCCTCGGCGTGGCCGAGGATGGTCAGGGCCACAGCCAGCGGGCGCTCGATGCCTATCGCAACGCCTTGCTGCACGGCAACCTCGGCGAGGCGTCGACCAACTGGCTGGAACAACGAATTGGTCAACTAACCCCTTGATAAACAGCAGGTTCGATTAGCTAAGCCTAATCGGATGCGGCAACGGGTGTGAAGTAACAGAGATCGGAGCAAACATGGCACAACCCAGACTGAAAATGCGCCTCGGCGACCTGCTGGTACAAGAGCAGATCATCTCTGATGATCAGCTGCAGCTTGCCCTGCAGCAGCAGCGTCAGACCGGCCGCAAGCTGGGCACCACTCTCATCGACCTCGGCTTTATCAGCGAGGTGCAGCTGTTGCAGTTCCTCGCCCGCCAGCTGGATGTGCCCTTCTTCGATCTCAACAACCTCACCATCGACGCCGCCGCGGTGCCGCTGCTGCCCGAAGTGCAGGCGCGCCGTTATCGGGCACTGGCGGTCAACCTCACCGACGACAAGGTGACGGTGGCCATGTCGGATCCGGCGGATCTGAGCGCGCTGGATGCCATCGCCGCCCTGCTCAGCCCGCGCATCATGGTGCTGGCAGTGGCGCGGGAAGGGCAGTTGCTGGAGTATTTCGACCGCCTCTATCGCCGTACCCGCGAGATTGAGAGTTTCGCCGAACAGCTGCAGGAGGAATATCAGGACTCCGGCTTCGAGCTGGGCTCCAGCAATCTGGGGGCCAACGACGAGGGAGAGGCGACGGTGGCCAAGCTGCTGCGCTCCCTGTTCGAGGATGCGGTGCAGGTAGGTGCGTCGGATATCCACATCGAACCGGACGAGAAGGTGCTGCGCATTCGCCAGCGGATCGACGGCATCCTCCACGAGAACATCCTCAACGAGGTGCGCATCGCCCAGGCGTTGGTGCTGCGTCTCAAGCTGGTGGCGGGGCTCGATATTTCCGAGAAGCGCTTGCCGCAGGATGGTCGCTTCAACATGAAGGTGCGCGGCCGCGATGTGGATGTGCGGATGTCCACCATGCCGGTGCAATATGGCGAGTCGGTGGTGATGCGTCTGCTGGATCAATCCTCTGGCATCTTGTCGCTGACCGAGACCGGCATGCCGCCTGAGATCCTGACCCGTTTCCGTCGCCAGCTCAAACGCCCGCACGGGATGATTCTGGTGACCGGCCCGACCGGTAGCGGCAAGACCACCACCCTCTATGGCGCTCTCTCCGAGCTCAACCAGTCCAGCAACAAGATCATCACGGTAGAAGACCCGGTGGAGTATCGTCTCTCCCGCGTCAATCAGGTGCAGGTCAACCCCAAGATCGGCCTCACCTTCTCCAATGTGCTGCGCTCCACCTTGCGTCAGGATCCGGACATCCTGCTGGTGGGCGAGATGCGGGACAACGAGACGGTAGAGATCGGTCTGCGTGGCGCCATCACAGGTCACCTGGTGCTGACCACACTGCACACCAACGATGCGGTGACCAGTGCTTTGCGCCTTATCGACATGGGGGCGCCCGGCTATCTGGTGGCGAGTGCCCTGCGGGCGGTGGTCGCCCAGCGGCTGGTGCGGCGGGTATGTGAGCACTGCGTCGAGGAGAAGGCGCCCGACGAAGGGCAGGCCACCTGGCTCACCGTGCTCTCCGGCGAGGCGCCTGGCCAGCATACCTATCACAAGGGCCGGGGTTGCCAGAGCTGCAACTTTACCGGTTATTCCGGCCGGATCGGGGTCTACGAGCTACTGGAGCTGGATCAGCCGATGATGGATGCCCTGCGCCGCAATGATGCGGAAGGGTTCGCCAAGGCGGCCCGTCAACATGAACACTATCGGCCGCTGGCCCTGACGGCCCTCGATTATGCCCGTCAGGGGATCACCTCGGTGGATGAGGTGCTGCGACTGGCCGAGGATTTGGGGTAAGCGATGGCTAACTTTGCCTACAAGGGGCGTGACAGCCAGGGCAACGCCACCAGTGGCGTGGTCGAAGCGGCCAACGAGATGGCGGCCGCCGAACAGCTGATGCGCCGTGGCGTGATGCCCACCGAGCTCAAACCGGGCAAGGCCAAATCCGCTGCCATCGACTGGTCACTGTTGCTGGAAGGGGGCGTCAAGCTGGATGAGCTGGTGATCTTCAGCCGCCAGATGTATGCCCTGACCCGGGCCGGGATCCCGATCCTGCGCGCCATCGCCGGGCTGGAGGAGAGCACTCACAGCAAGCCGCTCAAGCGGGCGCTTCATTCGCTTGGGGAAGATCTCGGCAACGGTCGCCCGCTTTCGAGCTCGATGCAGGCGCACCCCAAGGTATTCAGCAGCCTGTTTGTTGCCATCATCCATGTGGGTGAGAACACTGGTCAGCTGGAAGAGGCCTTTTTGCAGCTCGCCAACTATTTCGAGCTGGAGCTGGAGACTCGCAAGCGGATCAAGACCGCCATGCGCTACCCCAGCTTCGTGATGATCGCCATCGGTATCGCCATGGTGATCCTCAATATCATGGTGATCCCGGTGTTTGCCGGCATGTTCGCCAAATTCGGGGTGGAGTTGCCGCTGGCGACCCGCATTCTGCTCGCGACTTCCCACTTTTTCGTCCACTACTGGTGGCTGCTGCTCGCCATTCTGGCGGGGATGGTGTTCGGCTGGCGCCGCTGGGTCGCCACCACCAAGGGCAAGCTGACCTGGCACCGCTGGCAGCTCAAGTTGCCGATCGTCGGCACCATCATAGAGCGCTCCCTGCTGGCCCGTTTTGCCCGCAGTTTTTCCATGATGCTCAAGGCAGGGGTGCCGCTAAACACGGCGCTGACCCTGGTGGCCGATGCGGTGGATAACGCCTATATGGCGGGGCGGGTGCGGGATATGCGCGCCGGTATCGAGCGGGGCGAGAGCCTGCTGCGCACCGCCAGCAGCAGCGGCCTGTTCACCCCGCTGGTGATGCAGATGATCGCCGTGGGGGAGGAGACCGGTCAGGTCGATGACCTGCTACACGAAGCGGCCGAGTATTACGAGCGGGAGGTGGATTATGACCTCAAGAGTCTCACCGCTCGGATCGAGCCGATCCTGATCGGGATCGTGGCGGTGATGGTACTGATCCTGGCTCTGGGTATCTTCACCCCCATGTGGGACATGATGCGCGCAGTTCGCGGCAAGTAATCTTGCTGGAACTGGATATCTTCACACCTGAGTGGTGGGACATGATGCGAGCCGTATGAGGCAAGTGATCGGTGGAGTCGAGGGCTGGATGAGCAGACAGACGCAGCAGGATGATCGCTGGCTGACCGGATATCGGCGGATCGCCGTGATCATCCTGCTGATGGTGATCGTGGCGACCCTGGTGCGGAGCTATCAGGGCCACCGGGAAGAGGCGCAGCAGCTCACTCTCACCTTGCTGGGGGAGCAATTTGCCGAGCGGGCACAGCGTTTGCACGGCATTTGGCTCGATGAGCGGCGCCCGCAGACACTGCATGTCGCTGGCAAGGGGTGGCAGTTTGATGCCCGAGGGTGGCCCCTGGGGCTGGTGCCGCTGCAATCACCTTCGGAAAATTGCCGCCAGTTGTGGTTGGCACTGATGGGTGAGACGAAGGGGGGCATGCCTCCCCTGCAGGTTCTGGCCCGCCCCGATGGCAGTGGTTGCGAGATGGGGTGGGATCGTTATTGGCTGGTTTATCAGTTTTCTGACGGGCGGGTGATGAAAAAGCCTTGAATGAAACTAATCATATGACCCAACTACATGATTTTTTTGGGTCTGCATGAAATAATGTAGGGCATTACGGAGGGAGCATGACAATGAAACCAATGGCACCAACAATGCCGGAAAACGGGATGAGGAGACGGTCTGCCGGCTTCTCCCTCATTGAGCTGGTGATCGTTATCGTGATCCTGGGGATCCTGGCGGTGACTGCACTGCCGCGCTTTCTCGATGTGACAGATGAAGCGAAAAAGGCCAGCGTCGAGGGAGTCTCCGGCGGTTTTGCTACCGGCGTTTCGCTGGTGCGTGCTCAATGGGAGGCGGAAGGTCGCGCCAAACAGGACAGCCTCAATACCGTGCTCTATGACGGCAGCCGCTTCTATCTGACCACTCCGACCGATACCCAGATCAGCAACGGCGAGCTGTCGCCCGGCTATCCCATGGATACCGTTGCAAGCAGTAATCCCGATGTGGATCCCGCTAATCTGACCGCCGAACGTTGTCTCAATATTTGGGAAGGGTTACTGCAAAACCCGCCCAAGGCTACGGCCAGCTTCAATGAAGTGCGCGGTAGCGGCAATGACCTGAAATACTATGCCACAGTGAGCAGTAATGGACTGGATTCGGTCTGCCGTTACTATTTGGTCAATAGTTTGAGTAAGGGCAGTGATGGCAAGCATCAGGATCCGCAAGGCAAGACTGATGCATTTATGAGTTTCAGTTACCGTCCGGCGTCCGGTCAGGTGACCACAAATATTAATTAACAGAGGAAAGTGAAATGAAAAAACAGTCGGGTTTTACCCTGATCGAACTGGTTATCGTGATCATCATTCTGGGTATTCTGGCGGTCACCGCTGCACCCAAGTTCCTGAATCTGCAGGATGATGCTCGTAAAGCAGCTGCTGATGGAGTTAAAGCATCGCTGCAGAGTGCTTCACAAATGGTTTATAGCAAAGCCGCTATTCAAGGAATTGAGTCAACTTCAGGGGCTGTCTCAATTGCAGGTACCACTGTTAACACTATTTATGGTTATCCAACCACTACTGATGTTGACAAGACTGTTACTCTGGACGGTTGGGCTGTTGTGTCAGGTACTCCTGGTACTTTCAAGCCTAATGATCAAGCCAATGGCAAGTGCTCGGTCACTTACACTCAACCTGGTGCTGCTGGAAGTGCACCAAGCATTGCTGTAGCCACTGATTGCGGTAAATAAAACATTTTGGGGAGGGGAAACCCTCCCATTTTTAGTCGGAGTATCAGTGTCCAAAATACGAGGCTTTACCCTTATCGAGCTCGTAATGGTGATCCTGTTACTCGGGATTCTAGCCGCCTTTGCCGTGCCCAAATGGCTGGGCAAAGGCGGCTTTGAAACTCAAACCGTACGTGACGAACTGCTGACCCGGCTGCGGCTGGTACAGACCGTCAATATGCACGAACCGGCCAATCGTTGTACCTCACTACTTGTTGAATCTGGCCAATTTGGCCACAGCACAGAATCCCCATGTGATAATCCTGCGGCCATATCGAGCTGGAATGCTAATCAGCACACCCGTGGTCGGTTGGTGACCGCCTCTGACGGAATCACTCTTTCCCTGAACAGCAACAAAAGTTTCGTACTCCGCTTCGATCAGATGGGCCGCCCGCTTGGTAGCTGCGCCGGTGGCTGCGAGCTGCAAGTCACCGATGGTCGTGAAACCAGCCGTATCAAGATTGAATCCGAGGGGTTTATTCATGAGATCCCTTAAGCGTGGTTTCACCCTGATTGAGCTGATCGTCGGCATAGTGCTGCTGGCGGTGGCCTTGACCGGCATATTGGGGTTACTCATCAATCAGGCGCCGCAGGCGGTGGATCCGGTGCAGCAGGTGCGTGCCGCCCAGTTGGCCCAGCGCCTCTCCGGCGAGATCCTGCAAAAGTCGTTTGATGAACATTCGGATCATAACGGTGGTCGTTATCGTTGTGGCGAGCAGGTGGCAGGGGTGGCCATCTCTTCCTGCTCCACCAGTTATGGCCCGGATGGCGAGCCCGCATCCTATGCCTATAACGATGTGGATGATTTCGATACCGCAGGTAATTGGGTGGATGCCAACACGCTGACCCAACCTGAGGTGGGAGTCAGCAGCGAGGAGTATCGCAACTATCAGGTGAAAATTGCGGTGAGTGGAGCCGATTTCAGCGACGGCACCTTCAAGAGTTGTGCCGCGCCCTGCTCGGTGGGCAAGCGCATTGATCTGCAGATCAAGCTACCGGATCAGAGCGTGCTCGACTTCTCTTTTTATCGGGGTAATTACTGATGGATCGCTCCGCTGTCGGGTGTTGCTTGCCTGTCCGAATGTCCGCGCCTGTAACCACTTCCGGCGTTCGATTACGCCTGGCGGCCAATCGAACCGACCGTAAACCTCAGGGTAATCGTGGCTTTACCCTGGTCGAGCTGGTGATGGTTATCCTGCTGCTCGGGATAATGGCGACGTTTACCAGCCAGTTTATCGGTATCGGTACCCAGATTTATGGCGATGCCAGCAGCCGCGAGCAGCTGATGAGCGATGCCCGCTTCGCCATGGAGCGGCTTAACCGCGAACTGCGCGATGCGGTGCCGGGATCGGAGCGGATCGAGACGACTGGCGGGACATGGGTCGACACCGGCGCCTGTTTGCGGTTCTGGCCCATCAGCACCTCGAGCCGCTATCTGGCACTTAACCGCGCCATGTCGGGGAGCACGGCCACCCTTGAGCTGGTGATGGCGACCCCGGCTTCTGCTGCCAATCCGCTGGATGTGGATGCCACTGCCGTCAAAAAAGATGATCAGCTGATCGTCTTCCCCGTGCCGGACAAAAAAGTCGGTTCGCTCACGGCAGGCTGCGATTATGGCCGCTGCGTAGCCAGGGTTACCGATGTGCTGACGCCCGTATCCGGAGCGCAAACCATCCGCTATACCAGCACCGAGAGTCTGACTGGCCTCTCTCCAGGCAGCCGGGTCTACTTTGCCAACCAGCAGGTTCGCTACTGTGTGGAAGGAAACACGCTGACCCGTGCCACTGCCTCCATTGGAGCATCCTTACCTGCACAGGGCGTGTTGATGGCGGATTCCCTTCGTATTGGCACCTTCTATCGGGAAACCTCGGCGTTTAACGCCGAAGGGGAGTTTGGTATGCGCTTTGTGTTCGAACGCAAGGGGGAGTCGGTCACCTTCAACCACAAGATAGAGGTGTTCAATGTGCCCTGATCCACAGGCTTTCGGACGGATGCGAGGCAGTGCCTTGATGATCGCCCTGTTTGTGATTGTGGTGATGGCGCTGCTGGCGGCTGCAATGGGCCGTTTTCTGGTCGATAGCGGCGAGAAAAATACCGTGGAGGTGCGCAGCGTGCGGGCTCTGCTGGTCGCCCAGAGCGGGTTGGAAGTGGCGCTCTATCGGTTGTTCCCCAAGCGCACGCTTGCCCAACCGAACCCACCTGCAGTCTGCCTGGCAAGCAGCCCATTCAGCTTTGCCAGCAATCCAGGGCTGACCAACTGTCAGGCTGTGGTTCGTTGCGCCACGGTGCCGGTGACCTACAACGGATCTGTGACCAATGGCTATCGTCTCGAGAGTGTCGGAACCTGTGGCAGTTCCGACCTTAACAGTGCCAACCCTGATTTTGCCGTGAGCCGAACCCTGATGGTCGAAGCTTATGATGGAGGAACTCCCTGATGCGCAATTTATGGATCGTCGCAGCCGTGTGGCTATTTAGTGGCGCAGCAGGGGCGTTTCAGCAGATTGATAGTGAAACCTTTTTTCCCGCGGTGGCGCAAGGGCATCGAGGTGATGGTGGAGGTACCTGCTCAACCGGTAGTGGGGGGCGTCTGGAACAATATGGCACTGCTCGTATCAATGGTACACAAGGGGCTGATTTAAATTTTTGTTCTTCAAACTCCCCATTACCAGAAAGAGGTTGCGATACAGTTGATAGTGGAGATCGGCGTTGTACCATCGCGGGCTCCCGGGAGCTTGCATTACCCATCACCGGTGAAAACGTATTTTTAACCAGTTCTAACGCAGGCGGTAACGTAACCTGTAACTCTTCACTGCTCATTGGTTCAAATGTGCAAAGTCAGTTTCGAGACCTCACACTTAATAATGGCTGCAGGCTCACTTTTTCAGATAGCCAGAGTGAATACCGACTACGGACATTAACAATCAATAATGGTGGCAAGGCCATTCTTCCGGCTGGTGATTATTATATAAATTCGTTGAATCTATTTAGTGGTAGCCTCATTGAGGCTCTTGGACAGGTAAGAATATTTGTCAATAACTCTACATCACTAGAAAATGCCAGCTTGTTACGTGCAAACGGTGGTTCTATTCTATTATTTGGCTATAACAGTATAACTATGAATAGCAGCAGTCGTGTTGATGGCTATGTTTACAGCAATCAAACGCTAACAATGGAAGGTAGTTCTGTTATCAATGGTCGAGTCAGTGCTCGCAATTTATTGATGTATAACAATGCAGTGATAAATATAAGTGCTGATACCCCATTGTCACAATGTTTCAGTGACGATTTTTCGAGACCAAGTCTGGGCGATAACTGGGTTGTATCTCAGAGAAATAATAGTGAGTTGCCATCTATTCAGAGCGGTCGCTTGCGGATGACCCGAAATATTGGCAATCAGGCCACCTCTGCTACCTATCAGCGTTTATTCCCGGCTGCAAACAACTTGGTTGAAGTAACCTTTCGTTATTATGCATGGTCACCCACTTGGTTTAATACCGGGGGGGATGGATTAGCGGTGATTCTTTCTGATGCGACAGTAACCCCGCAGCCTGGTAGTTTTGGTGGCGCGCTCGGTTATGCTCAACGTGATAATGGAACGCCCGGTTTTGCCGGTGGTTGGCTTGGCGTCGGTCTTGACGAATATGGAAACTTTTCCAACGGTAATGAAGGAAAAGTTGGTGGCCCGGGATTCCGTGCTCAAGCAATTGCGATTCGGGGGGGCGTCGGTTCAAGTTATCGCTATTTGGCAGGCACGGCGGCCAATCTTAATCCCAAGATTGATGTGAGTGGCACCAGTTCCGCCCAGCCCGGCCATCTCTATCGGTTAAGGATTGATTCACGTGTGGCTGGCCGCTCCATGGTCTCGCTGGATAGAAACACTGGCTCCGGATTTAGTACCCTGGTTGCGCCATTCGATGCGATGGCGACCGCTGGGCAGGAGCAGGTTCCTGCAGATTTTTTGCTGTCGCTTACAGGGTCAACTGGAGGCGCCAACAATAACCATGAGCTGGATGATATCCAGATCTGCGCCCTGCGCTCCAACCCGATCGGGGTGCAGATTGATCATTTCCAACTTGATCACTCCGGTCAGCCACTGACCTGCAATCCCGAGACGGTGACGGTCAAGGCGTGCGCCGATGCAGCATGTTCCACGCTTATCACAGACCCGGTTACTGCAACCCTGAGTCTTACCCCAACTTCTGCCAGCAATGGTTGGATTGGCGGCAATACGGTGACCTTTAGCAGCGGTTCGACCACGGTGCAGTTGCGCAACAATACGCCGACCGCGGTGACCATAGGCGTTTCCGGCTCGACTCCGACGACCAAGCCATTCAGTACCACCTTGTGCAAGGCCGGGGCCGGTACGCCCAGTGCGGCAGCCTGTACCCTGAACTTTGCCGATAGCGGTTTCTTCTTTGATGTGCCTGATACTTATTCCAACCAGCCTCAGGATGTGACTATCAGTGCGGTCAAAAAAGACGACATTACCAAGCAATGTGTGCCCGGATTTACCGGCGTGAGGTCTGTCGGCTTTTGGGGAACGTACAACAATCCAAATACCAATAACTTTGGTAGCAAGATCTCGATAGATGGCAATGCCATCGCTACCTATGCCGCCAGTGTTCCTTCACCAACGCCAACCACCCTTAACCTGGCTTTTGATAATCAGGGTAAAGCGACCTTGAAAAAAGTGACCTACCCGGATGCGGGTCAGATGCAGCTTTCAGCCAGTCATAATGGCAGTGGTGAGACGGCGGGTCTGGTGATGAAGGGGGCCGACACGTTTGTGGCACGTCCGGTCGGCCTGTGCATTACGCCCCCGCAAGGGGGCTGCGCGGCTGGTGACAGCAGTTGTCCGGTCTTCAAAAAAGCGGGGGAGGCGTTCCAGGTAGATATCAAGGCGATGGCCTGGGAATCCGCCAATGATGGGGATATCTGCGTCGGGAATCAGACTACGCCCAACTTTTCCCTGCCCAATATTGCTCTGGGCAGTACGCTGGTGGCACCCAATCCGGGCACCAATGCAACGCTGGGTACTACCGCCTATAGCCATGTGGCTGCGGCCAACAGTGCCAATAACGTTAGCCAGACCGTGAGCGAGGTGGGAGTGTTCCGGATGACGGCGACGCCACCGGCGGCAAAGTCGCCAGAAGGAAGCACTATATCTACGGGCTATTTCGGCTATACCATCCCTCCCGCCAGCAGCATGCCGGTGGGCCGCTTCGTACCCTGGGATTACAGTTTGAGTAATGGTTTTATCACGCCTGCCTGCAATGCCTTTACATATATGAGCCAGCCCTTTGCCAGCGGTTTTGTCCTCACTGCACGCAATCTGCAGAAAGGGACGACAGAGAACTATCAGGGGGCGTTCGCTAAAGGGGTTGCTGAGATGGTGGCTGCCAATGCTCTGGATGGGGTTGCGCGAGACAAGCGTATTACACTATCTCCCTCGCTCAGCTGGGCAAGTGGTATTGCGAGCGTTAATCAGCAGTCACCTTTGGGGCTGAATACCCGCTTTGATCGTGCAGCGAGTCCAGAAGCACCTTTCGCCACGTTGAGCTTTGGTCTCAAAGTCGATGATCAGGATGGCGGCAATACACTGTTGGCTAATCCAAATATGAATACTGCTGTCGCTGGGACATGTTCCGGATCGGGGTGTAATGCGGTGCTGCTGGGTACTCAAAAGCTGTTGTACGGCCGCCTGCAGGTTGGTACGGCGGCGGGCCTGGCCTCGGCGCCGCTGGCCATTCCACTGCAGATGCAATATTACGAAGCGGGCAACTGGCTGCAAAACAAGGAAGATAACAAGGAAGATAAATGTACCCAGCTCTCTTTGGCCAATCAGGGGTTCATTTTCCTCAATCCGAGTCACACCTTTGATGCGGCGACTCGCGAGCTGAATCTGGGGGCGGGTCGCAAGATAAAGTTGGGGTTGGGTAGTTCTGCACCGGGTGGGGATGCTGCACTGGCGAAAGACGGGGAGATCTTGTTCCACTTTGCCAAGCCGGACATCTCGGTGCGCATTCCCTACAAGGTCGATTTGGCAAAACAGCCATCATCGCCACTCTGGTTGTCTGACCCAACGAGTGCCAATGACGGCAACCTGCAAGGTGAGGCCATTTTCGGCTCCAGCCGGGGTAATGACAGAATTATTTATCGGCGCGAAGTATTGCAGTAATTGATGTGTAAGGGGGGTTGGCTCAACAGCATCCCCCTAAATCCTTGTTTATTAGTGTTTGCAAGCGTGTGCGAGTGAGTGATGACTCGCATTTTTGTCGCGCCTGATTGATTGGCGACAGTTTGAGCGCTTGCCCATTGGGGTGGGCATTGGTAAAGTTAGCCGGTTTTCTGCACCTCCAAATTCTTAGGATTTCCCGTAGCCATGTTCAAAAAGCTCAGAGGCGTCTTTTCCAACGATCTGTCGATCGATTTGGGAACTGCCAACACCCTGATCTATGTAAAAGATCAAGGGATCGTCCTTAACGAACCCTCAGTTGTCGCCATTCGCCAAGAGCGCGGGAACGCCAAATCGGTCGCTGCTGTCGGTCATGCCGCCAAGCAGATGCTGGGCCGTACCCCGGGCAACATCTCCGCAATCCGCCCGATGAAAGACGGCGTGATCGCCGATTTCTACGTGACCGAGAAGATGCTGCAGCACTTCATCAAACAGGTTCACGACAACAACTATTTCCGCCCCAGCCCGCGTGTGCTGGTGTGTGTACCGTGCGGTTCAACTCAGGTTGAGCGTCGCGCCATCAAGGAGTCCGCACTGGGCGCCGGTGCCCGCGAGGTCTACCTGATCGACGAGCCTATGGCTGCTGCCATCGGTGCCGGCCTGCCGGTGTCCGAAGCGACCGGTTCCATGGTGGTCGATATCGGTGGTGGTACCACTGAAGTGGCCATCATCTCTCTAAACGGTGTGGTCTACTCCCAGTCCGTCCGTATCGGTGGCGACAAGTTTGACGAGGCGATCATCAGCTACGTCCGTCGCAACTACGGCAGCCTGATCGGTGAAGCGACTGCCGAGCGCATCAAGCACGAGATCGGTTCCGCCTATCCGGGCGAAGAGGTGCGCGAGATTGAAGTCCGTGGTCGCAACCTGGCTGAAGGTGTACCGCGCAGCTTCACTCTCAACTCCAACGAAATCCTGGAAGCGCTGCAAGAGCCGCTGTCCGGTATCGTGGCTGCCGTCATGGTGGCGCTGGAGCAGTCTCCGCCGGAACTGGCTTCCGACATCTCCGAGCGCGGCATGGTGCTGACCGGTGGTGGCGCACTGCTGAAAGATATCGACCGTCTGCTGATGGAAGAGACTGGCATTCCTGTCGTCGTGGCTGAAGATCCCCTCACCTGTGTGGCCCGTGGCGGCGGCAAGGCGCTGGAGTTGATCGATATGCACGGTGGCGATCTGTTCCACTACGAATAAGACCCAAAGCCGGCCAGCGTGCCGGCTCTTTTTTGACGACCCATGAAACCCATTTTTGGTAGAGGCCCTTCGCTTCAGTTACGGTTGTTTCTCGCCGTCATCATCTCCATCGCTGCCATCGTCGCGGATTCCCGCTTCGGTGTGTTTACCCATGTCCGCGTCTACCTCAGTTCGTTAGTCAGTCCCCTGCAATACATGGCCAATGCGCCGGGTACCCTGCTCGACACCATGTCGACCCAGGTGCAGACTCGCGCCGATCTCATCGAGCAGACCAAACAGCAGGAGCAACAGCTGTTTACCCTGCGTGCCCGTCTGCTCAAAATGGATCAGCTGGAGCACGAGAACCAGCGGCTGCGTGAGCTGCTGGGTTCACCGGTGCACAAGGAGTCCCGCAAGATGGTGGCCGAGCTGCTGTCGGTGGATTCCGACCCCTTCAGCCATCAGGTGCTGATCAACAAGGGGGCGCTGGATGGCGTCTACAACGGTCAGGCGGTGATCAACGATCAGGGTGTGATTGGTCAGGTGCTCCACGTGGGCTCCACCACCAGTCGCGTGCTGCTGATCACCGACTCCAGCCACGGCATTCCGGTGCGGGTACTGCGCAACGACTTGCGTGCTATTGCTTCCGGCAGTGGCGAGCTCGACAAGCTTGAGCTGCGCAACCTGCCGCGCAATACCGATATTCAGGTGGGTGATCTGCTGGTCACCTCAGGTCTGGGTGGCCGTTTCCCGGAAGGCTATCCGGTGGCGACTGTGACCCGTTCCGAGTATGTGGAGGGCAAGCCCTTCGCTCAGGTCGAGGCCAAGCCGCTGGTGGAGCTGGACAGACTGCGCTATCTGCTGCTGCTGTGGACCGACAAGAAGCCTGAAGTACATGATGAGGATGGCGAACGGGCGGCTCCCGCTGCGTCCGCCGCAGGAGCCACCCGCTGATGCTAGAACCCGCCAGCGGCAGGATCTGGATCTGGATCTCGATCCTGCTGGCCTTAAGCCTGTCGATCCTGCCGCTTCCTTTCGAATTTGACCCCTTCCGTCCAGACTGGCTGGCCATGGTGCTCATCTACTGGGCACTGGCCTTGCCGCACCGGACCAACGTCGGTACCGCCTGGGTTGCCGGTCTGCTGCTGGATGTGCTGCTTGGCAGCACCCTCGGCGTGCGGGCGATGGCGATGGCCATCACCACCTATCTGGCGGCCTTCCAGTTCCAGAAGATCCGCAACTTCTCCCTCTGGCAGCAGGCACTGATCATCGGTGGCCTCTCGCTGGTGGGTAAAATGACGGTATTCTGGGCCGAGCATCTGTTCAGCCAGGCCAGTCTCAACTTCTCCTACTTTTGGTCGACGTTGACGACGATGCTAATATGGCCCTGGGTGTTTCTGGTGCTGCGCAAGGTGCGGCGCCGCTTCAATATCAGGTAAATATGAACAAAAACAACGAACCACAACTCTATCTCGCCTCGGCTTCTCCCCGTCGCCGTGAACTGCTGACCCAGATTGGCTACCGCTTCGAGGTTCTGAAACTGGATGTGCCCGAGCAGCGGGAAGAGGGTGAAAAGGCGCAGGATTACGTCTGCCGCCTCGCCCGTGACAAGGCGATGGCGGGCGTGGCGTGTGCGCCGACGGCGTTGCCGGTGCTGGGTGCCGACACCATAGTGGTGCTGGGCGAGCGGGTACTGGAGAAACCGTCCGATCTGCTGGATGCCAAAGATATGCTGGAGTCCCTCTCCGGCAAGGTGCATCAAGTAATGACGGCGGTAGCGCTGGCCAGCAAGGATCGTTGTGACGTGCGTCTGGTCACCACCAACGTGGCGTTTCGCAAGCTGGACGAGGCCGAGATCGAGGCCTACTGGCAGACCGGTGAGCCCTGTGACAAGGCCGGGGCTTATGGCATTCAGGGGATTGCCGGCAAGTTTGTCAGCCGCATCGAGGGGAGCTATAGCGCCGTGGTCGGCCTGCCCCTGCTGGAGACAGACTTGCTGATCAAGCATCATCTGGAACAGCTCAAATAATTTCCCGTCAGCTGTGCTCTGCTGCGTTTCTCCCTTGCGCGCGTTGTACCGGATTGGCTCTATAGAATTCAAAACTGGAACAGGCAAGGTTACTTATGTCGGTAGAACTGCTGGTTAACGTTACCCCCTCCGAAACCCGGGTCGCTCTGGTCGAAAACGGTCTGCTGCAGGAAGTGCATGTAGAGCGTCAGGCCAAACGCGGCATTGTCGGCAACATCTACAAAGGCAAGATCAGCCGGGTGCTCCCTGGCATGCAGGCAGCCTTCGTCGATATCGGTATGGACAAGGCGGCATTTTTGCACGCCTCCGATATTGTGCCCCATACCGAGTGTGTGGCGGTGAAGGAGAAGGAGCAGTTCCAGGTCGGCAACATCGCCGAGCTGGTGCGCCAGGGGCAGGACATCATGGTGCAGGTGGTGAAAGATCCGCTGGGTACCAAGGGGGCCCGTCTCACCACCGATATCACCTTGCCATCCCGCTATCTGGTCTTTATGCCGGGCAGCGCCCATGTCGGCGTCTCCCAGCGTATCGAGTCCGAAGCAGAGCGTGAGCGCCTCAAGCGCACCGTAGCTGGCTATGTGGACGAGCTGGGTGGCTACATCATCCGCACCGCCGCCGAAGGGGTGGGGGAGCAGGAGCTGGAGCAGGATGCAGCATTCCTGAAACGGCTGTGGCGCAAGATCCTCGAGCGCAAGCAGAAGTATCCTCCCTGCAAGATCCTCTACGAGGATCCCAGTCTGGCGTTCCGGGTAGTGCGCGACTTCGTCGGTGCCGAGCTCGACAAGATCCGCGTTGACTCCCGCCAGAGCTTCGATCAGCTCAAGCGCTTCACCGAGGAGTACGTGCCTGAGCTGGCCAGCAAGCTGGAGTACTATCCTGGCGAGTCGCCGATCTTCGATCTCTACGACGTGGAGAACGAGATCCAGCGGGCGCTGGAGCGCAAGGTAGAGCTGAAATCCGGCGGCTACCTCATCATCGACCAGACTGAAGCCATGACCACGGTGGATATCAACACCGGCGCCTTTGTCGGCCATCGCAATCTGGAAGAGACCATCTTCAACACCAACGTCGAGGCAACGGCGGCCATCGCCCGTCATCTGCGCCTGCGCAACCTCGGCGGCATCATCATCATCGACTTCATCGACATGCAGTCGGAAGATCACCGCCGTCGGGTGCTGCACAGTCTGGAGCAGGCGCTGTCAAAGGATCGCGCCAAGACCAACGTCAATGGCTTCTCCCAGCTCGGTCTGGTGGAGATGACCCGCAAGCGCACCCGCGAGAGTCTGGAGCATGTGCTCTGCTCCGAGTGCCCCGAGTGCAAAGGGCGCGGCCGGGTCAAGACGGTGGAGTCGGTCTGCTTCGAGATCCTGCGGGAGATCATCCGGGTCAATCGTGCCTATGATGCGGATCAGTTCACCGTCTACGCGGCCCCTGCCGTGGCCGACTACCTCCATGGCGAGGAGTCCCACAGTCTGGCGGAGCTGGAAGTGTTCATCGGCAAGCAGGTGCGGGTAGTGAGCGAACCCCTCTGTGGTCAGGAGCAGTTCGACGTGGTGATGATGTAATTGGTCTATCGCTGGCTGAGTCGGGGCTGGTTGGCCCTGGGGGTCCTGTTCGTACTGATGGCCATGCTGGTCACCTTGGTACGGGTCGGGGGCCCTTTGCTGAATCAATACCGGGAGAGTCTGATCCACACTCTGCTGGGCGATTCACAACTCAAGGTCAGCGTGGAGCAAGTGGGGCTGGACTGGACACAGTCCGGGCCCGCTCTCGAACTGCAGCAACTCGCCATCGCCCCGGATTCGGGGCGTTTTACCGTACAGCTCGGCAAAGCCTGGGTGCACCTCGACTTCTGGCGCACCATTAACGAGCTCAAGCCGGTGTTTGGCGAGCTAATCCTGAGCGATGGCGATATCACCATCGACTTGCGCCAACCGGCTGACGACAGCCCCTCCGGCGATCCCCAGCAGGGCGCCCTGCTGCGCTTTCTGCTGACCCAGCTCTCCACCTTCGATGTGCACAACACCCGCCTCAGCGTCACCACCTCCCTCGGTGATCTGCGTGCCCTCGACATCGCCCAACTGCGCTGGCAGAACCGTGGCAAGCGCCATCAGGGGGTCGGCAAGGCTTATCTCATCAACGGGGTGGGCGAGAGCACCCTCGACCTGATTCTGGATGTGGACGCCCCGACCGCCCGGCTCGATCGCCTCAAGGGTCAGCTCTATCTGGGGGCCCGCCAGCTCGATATCACCCCGACCCTGGCCAAGATCCATGCGGGCGAACCCAAGGTTGCCGGTCAGCTCGACTTCCAGCTCTGGAGCGAGTTTGACAGTGGCAAGCTGGGCAATACCCTGCTGGCGTTTGGCAACAACTACCTGATCTGGAAGGATCCCAAGAAAGGGGAGATGCACCGTTTCGGCCTCGATGGTGGCAAGATCCAGCTGCGCCGTGAGGGCACCGACTGGCAACTGGCGAGCCACAACGTCAACTTCAAGCTGGACGGCAAGCCTTGGTTGCAGAGCCGCTTGCAGCTGGAGCGGATCGGGGATCGGGTGCAGGGCTATCTGCCCAGCATAGAGTTCGACAAGATCACCCAGATCAGTCAGCTGGTCTCGGCGCTCTACCCCACACTCTGCGAGACCCTGCGCCAGACCAATCCGCAGGGTTCGGTGCAGGAGCTGACGCTGCTGGCCAATGCCGACTGGCAGGATCTCTCCCTCAGTGGCCGCTTCAGCAAGGTGCGCCTCAAGGCGTGGCAGGATATACCCGGGATGCAGGATCTCAACGGCGAGTTCTGGCTTACCCCGACCGGCGGTAGCGCCAGATTGGCGCTGGCGAACGACAAGGTGGATCCCGCCCGTCACTTCAAGATGCCGATCCCGGTCGACAACTTCTCGGCCCGCCTCGACTGGTGGCGCGAGGAACAGGGCTGGGTGCTCTACGGGCAGGATATCGCGCTGGATAACCCGGATCTGACCCTGGCCAGCCGTTTCCGCCTCGATCTGTTCGAGCACCCTTTCCTGGCCCTGACCGGCCGCATCGATGTGAAGAATGCGGGCCATGCGGATCGCTACTTCCCGCTGCAGGCGATGGATAAGGGGCTGGTGGATTACCTGAGCGGCGCCATCAAGGGGGGCAAGGCCAAGGGGGCCGACCTGCTCTGGTATGGCGAGTTCAGGGACTTTCCCTACGACAACGGCAAGGGCATCTTCCAGGTGGCGGTGCCGCTGGAGCAGGCCACCTACGAGTTCTTCCCCGGTTGGCAACCGCTCACCGACCTGCAGATCGACCTGTTGTTCCAGAATGCCGGTCTCGATATGCGCAGCCACTCCACCAAACTCGGCAAGGCGAGCTCCGACTCGGTGCATGCCTGGATCCCGGATCTCTCCCCCGGCGCCCACCTCTATGTGGATGCCAAGGTGCAGGGGGAGGGCAAGGCCATCAGCGACTACCTGCAGGACTCCCCGCTGGGCAGTTCGGTAGGTCAGGCGCTGCGAGAGATCGAGATCCGCGGCCCGATGGCCGGTTCGGTCAAGCTCGATATTCCTCTCGATGGCGAGAGCGAGGTCAAGGCGAGCGGCGATGCCACCTTCAGCAACAACAAGGTGCGGGTCGCCAGTCTGGATCTGCCGCTGGAGAAGGTGCAGGGGCGGCTCGAATATGACAACGAACAGACCCGTTTCAGCAACCTCAAGGCGAGCCTGTGGAACCAGCCGCTGACCCTCGATTATCAGGGGCGCCAGCATCCGGATCACTATCAGGTCGACCTCGATTTCAAGGGGCAGTGGGATAGCCGCCGCCAGCCCACCGCCATCTCCTCATACGGTATCCTCAACGGCCGCAGCAACTGGGGCGGCAAGCTTGGGTTGATCCTGCCCGACAGCAAGCCGTTCAGCTTCCAGCTGGCGCTTGACTCCAACCTGCAGGGGATGGCGCTGGATCTGCCGCTGCCGCTGGCCAAGAGCAGCGCCAGCCGGCTGCCGCTCAAGGTGATCGCCCGTGGCCGGGATGGCAGCGCCGACATTCGTGCCGTACTGGGGGCTGATGTGGATATGCAGACCCGACTGGTCTACGGCGAAGGGGTACCTTATCTCAGCCGGGTGCGGGTCGATGTGGGTCAGCCGGGCGCCCGGGTAATGCGCGATGCCCCCATGCTGCTCGCCATCAACCAGCAGGAGGCCGATGTGGGCGGCTGGCTGGCCAGACTCAAGCAGTGGCTGCCAGCGCAGAACCAGACCGGCAATGCGGTGGTCGGCCCGGCCTTCCTGCCGCAGGAGTGGTGGGTGGATGGACAGCTGGCTCGCGCCTATATCGGCAGTGCCACCCTCAAGGCGGCGCGTTTCACCGTGGGGCCGACCAATCAGGCTACCGAAGTGATGATCGACAGCCCCGATGTGATGGGGGTGATCCGCCTGCCTGCAGTAGCCAATCGTCCGGTGGATGCCAAGTTTGCCCGCATCTACTGGTCCGGCAAGAGTTCGGATCTCAGCCCGGATCCCGATACGAAGCAGGATAATGCCATCATGGCCTCCATCCCCTGGCTGACATTCAGCTGTGTCGATTGCCGCTTTGGCGCATTGCCGCTCGGCGAAGTGAAAGGGGAGCTGGTGCCCGGTGCCAACAAGGTGACCCTCAAGGGGCTGGATGTGCGGCTGGCGGGGAGTCAGCTCACCGGCAGCGTCGACTGGCTGGCCGATGGCAACCGGATGGAGACCCGCGCTCGTGGCAAGCTGACCAGCAACAACAGCGAACTGCTGCTCAAGCGGCTCGGCTACACCTCGCCCATCGGCGATGCCCCCGGCTCCCTCGCTTTTGATCTGAACTGGCAGGATGTGCCCTATCGCCCGAGCCTGCCGACTCTTGGGGGAAGTGCCAACTATCAGCTGGAGGGCGGCACCCTGCGAGAGGTCAACGACAAGGGGGCACGGCTGCTCTCCCTGCTCAGTCTCGACTCCCTGCTGCGCAAACTGCGACTCGATTTTCGCGATGTGTTCGACAAGGGCTTCTACTTCGAATCCATGTCTGCCTCTGCCACCATCAAGCAGGGGCAGGTCAGCAACGATGATTTCTATATGAAGGGGGCGGCAGGCAACCTTCGCGGCGAGGGGATCGCCGATCTGGTGCGCTGGCGGCTCGACTACGAGCTGAGCTTCTCTCCCAATCTGGGGGGCACCCTGCCGGTGGTGGCGGCCTTCTCCATCACGCCGGTCACGGGTCTCTATGTGCTGGCCCTCTCCAAACTGCTGGAGCCGGTGGTGGATGTGGTGACCCGCATCGATTTTCGCATCTCGGGCCCGCTCGACGCACCCAAGCTGATCGAGGCGGGGCGAGATCGCGCGCGCATCAAGCTCAACCAGCAGCAGAAAGAGGCGGTTGACGCCGTTGCCCCCGGCCTGCCGACCCAAGAAGTGACCCCTTTCCTGCTGAGCCCCAAACACGCAGGGCCCGCTCAGCGCTGAACGAGCGGCCCGGCACCATCACAAGGAGTGAGCCATGATCCGACATATCCTGCTGATCGCCTTCAAGCCGGGCACCCAGCCTGCCCAGATAGATGCGGTGCGTACCGCCTTTCTCGCCATTCCCCATCAGGTCAGCGGCGTGACCGCTGTCGAGTGGGGTCGGGATGACAGCCCGGAGGGGCGGGCCGAGGGGTTTACCCACAGCGTGCTGATGACCTTCGCCGACGAAGCGGCCCGCCAGCGCTATCTGCCCCACCCGGATCACGATGCCCTCAAGGCCATCTTCCGCCCTGTGCTGGCGCGCATCATAGTGCTGGATTACACCCTGCAGGCGGGGGATCGGGTTGTGTCAGAGGGGCCGTTATGATGGTGGATGAGCACTGGGCTGCCATCCCTCCACTGCAGCGCGCACTGCTGGAATCGGTTATGAAACATGGCGCAGCTCATCCTGCGATTGATGCCGGGGTAGTGGTTGGGTCGCTCGCCAAGGGCAAGGCAGACCGGGTATCCGATGTCGATCTCTTGTTGCTGGCCGAGCCGGGCTTCCATAAGCAGGGAGACGAACTGGTGCGCACCATTGTGGGGGAGCGGCCCATCTTTCATTGCTGGCAAGGAAGACATGAAGAGGTCTGTTCATACTGGCGCTTCATCTTCCTCGATATGTCCAGCATCGAGATCCATATCCTTGATCGGGGGGCTGAGTTCCCCCTTGCCAAACCTTATTTGCCACTGTTCGATAAAACTTCCTCCCTTGGTGCGCTTGAGGTATCTGGCCCTGCACCAAGCCATTGGGACTTTCCTGCCTATATGGCCGAAGGAGATGGTCTGGTTTGGGAGTTGTTCGATTGCTTCAAATGGGCGGAGCGGGGGCAGCGGGGATTGGTCCGGCATCATCTTCGCAAGCTGCTGGCCGAGATGGATAAAGACCCGAATATTGTGGATCGCGATTAATACGGACAAGGAGAACGTCATGTGGTTAGCCGCAATACAGCTGGTATCTGGCCGTCACTGGCAGGATAACCGGGAGCAGATCGCCGCTGAACTGGCGGCCTTGCCCAAAGAGCGGCCGCTGCTGGTGCTGCTGCCGGAGAACTTTGCCCTGTTTGGCGAACGGCAGGGTTATCTGGATGGTGCCGAGGCGATTGGCTCCGACCTGAGCGGAGTCGCGCCGATCCAGCAGCAACTGGCGGAATGGGCCAGTGATTACGACATCTGGCTGGTGGCCGGGGCTATGCCGACCACCATCTCAGGTTCCGACCATATCCACACCAGCTCGCTGGTGTTTGACCCAAGCGGTGAGCTCAGGGGCCACTACCACAAGATCCACCTGTTCGACGTGGATGTGGCGGATAATCACGGCCGCTATCGGGAGTCGGAGACCTTCAGCCCCGGCAAGGAGCCTGTGCTGGTGGACTCCCCCTTTGGTCCCCTCGGCCTCTCGATCTGTTATGATCTGCGCTTTCCCGAGCTCTACCGCCAGTTGGCCCGTGCTGGTGCCCGCGTGCTGCTGGTGCCTGCCGCCTTTACCGCCGTGACCGGCGAGGCGCACTGGGAGCCGCTGCTGCGGGCCCGCGCCATCGAAAACCAGTGCTACGTAGTCGCTGCCAATCAGGGCGGCACTCACGAGACGGGGCGCCAGACCTGGGGCCACAGCATGGTGGTCGACCCTTGGGGTCGGGTGCTGGCGAGCAAAGAGTCCGGGCGCGGCACAGTGCTGGCGAAGATGGAGCCCGGGCTTATCGATGAATTGAAACGCACCATGCCAGTGCTGCAACACGCCCGTTTGCTCTGATGGTGTGGTGAAAAATTGAAACGCAGCCGTTTGCCCGTGCTGGAGCATACCCGTTTGTTGTGATGGTGTGGCTTGTCGCCAACCCGTCGGCAAGACGATTTAAAACAGCTCGTTACGAGAGTGGAGAAGAAGATTGAGTCTATTGAGCCAGGTTAGTGCCTCCCTGTTGGCCCCGAACGATCTCGACGAAGGGCGCCTGCAGCAACTGCTCGGCAGCCTGATGAGCCATCAGGTCGAGTTCGGCGATCTCTATTTCCAGCGCAGCTGGCACGAGTCCTGGATGCTGGAAGATGGCATCGTCAAGGATGGCAGCTACAACATCGATCAGGGTGTGGGGGTGCGCGCCGTCAGCGGCGAGAAGACTGGCTTCGCCTACTCGGACGAGCTGAGCCTGCTGGCGCTGCAACAGTCGGTGACTGCCGCCCGCGGCATCGCCGCTGCCGGTGCTCACGGCAAGGTGAAGGCATGGGCGCGCACCGAAGCGAACCTGCTCTATCCGGCCATGGATCCGCTGCAGACCCTCGACAAGCATCAGAAGATCGCCCTGCTGGAGCAGATGGACAAGTTCGCCAGAAGTCTGGATCCCGCCATCAATCAGGTGATGGCCTCCATCAGCGGCGTCTACGAAGAGGTGCTGGTGGCCGCCACCGACGGCACCCTGGCTGCCGATGTGCGTCCGCTGGTGCGTCTGTCGGTGACCGTGATCGCCGAGAAGGGCGATCGCCGCGAACGTGGCAGTGCTGGTGGCGGCGGGCGCTTTGGTTACGACTGGTTCCTCGAACTGGACGGGCTGGAGAGCCGCGCCTTTGGCTATGTGCGTGAAGCGGTGCGTCAGGCGCTGGTCAATCTGGAAGCCATCGATGCGCCAGCCGGCACCATGCCGGTGGTGTTGGGCTCCGGCTGGCCCGGCGTGCTGCTGCACGAGGCGGTAGGTCATGGTCTGGAGGGGGATTTCAACCGCAAGGGATCTTCCGCATTTGCTGGCCGCATCGGCGAGCAGGTGGCCTCCAAGCACTGTACCATCGTCGATGATGGCACCCTGCCGGGTCGGCGCGGCTCCGTCTCCATTGATGACGAGGGGACACCGGGTGGCTACAACGTGTTGATCGAGAACGGTATCCTCAAGGGTTATCTGCAAGACAAGCAGAACGCTCGCCTGATGGGGGTACCGCTCACCGGCAACGGGCGCCGCGAATCCTACGCCGCCATGCCGATGCCGCGCATGACCAACACCTACATGCTGGCGGGCCAGTACGATCCGGCCGAGATCATCGCCTCGGTGAAGAAGGGCATTTATGCCCCCAACTTCGGTGGCGGTCAGGTGGACATCACCTCCGGCAAGTTTGTCTTCTCCGCCTCCGAGGCCTACCTCATCGAGGATGGCAAGATCACTGCCCCCATCAAGGGCGCGACCCTGATCGGCAACGGCCCAGAAGCGATGAGCCAGGTCTCCATGGTGGGCAGCGATCTTGCGCTGGATCGTGGGGTTGGCATCTGCGGCAAGGAGGGGCAGAGCGTGCCGGTCGGTGTCGGCCAGCCCACCCTCAAACTGGACCAGCTCACCGTGGGTGGTACTTCGTAGGTTTTGGTTAGCCGCGCAGCGGCGTAACCCGACGCATTCAAACCCCCGGCTCTTGCCGGGGTTTTGCTATTCAGGGGATCGCAGACAACAAAAAGCCCCGGTCGTTGGACCGGGGCTGGCGGGTGATTCGGTATCAGTTGACGGATATGGCGCGGGCGTCGATGAAATAGCGAGCGTTACCCTGTTTGTCGATCTGGATTTTGGCAACCAGCTGCTCTTGATCTTTATATTCCCAGCGTTGCTCGATCTTGGCGAGGGATGGGCTCGCAATCCCAACCACGTTCAGGTACTCGTGAAACAGGCTATGGCTCCCTATTTCGGTCAGCATCTTGTCCATCTGCATACTCTCCTGAAGTTGAGTGGGTATTCATCAACAAACCTATCAGCGTCCATCTGAATACAGTCTGTATGAAAAACAAACTAACTCATTTGTGTGTCAATAACATGATCAGGAACAAGATCAGTGCAGATCGTCAGGGACTTTTTGATACCGTTTTCAATCAGAGCCGGTGGGCTTTTGCGGCAACTGATCAAACGTGCCGGAAGCCTTTGGGAGCGCCGGCGCGGTTTGCACAGCCTGGCCGCCGTGGAAGACTGGATCCTGTGCCACTTCCTTGATGCCGTTGATGCAAAACTGCATACCCATGCAGACCAGCAGGAAGCCCATGATGCGGGTTATGGCGTCGATGCCGGTGGCGCCCAGGATCTTGCAGACCGGATCCGCCAGCTTCAATACTCCCCAGCTGATCAGGCTCATCAGGGCAAACGCCGTTACCACACCGGCGTTGATGGTGAGGCGGTTGTACTCGTCAGGCAGCTCGGCAATCTGGGCTGCCCCGCTTATTACCAGCGCCATGGTACCTGGCCCGCACATGCTGGGCATGGTGAGCGGTACGAAGGCAATGCTCTGGTTGATATCGACCCCGCTCTGCTGGCTGGGGGCGGGGAACAGCATGCGAAAGCCGATAAAGCCGATGATGAGGCCACCGGCCAGGCGCAAGCCCGGAATGGAGATCCCGAACAGATCCAGGATCGAGGATCCGATAAAGAAGGTGGTGCAGAGGGTGCAGAACAGATAGATGGCGGCCAGATTGACCTGACGGCGCACGTGTTCGCGCGACATCCCCTTGCTCAGTCCCAGCAGCAGGGTGGCCGTGGTAGGCGGGTTGACCATGGGCAGCAGCGCCAGCAAGGTGAGTAATACGACCTGAAAGAACATCTTGAGCCTCGGATAAAGAGTGGGAAGCCATGGGGCGATGCGGGTGGCAGGCCCCAGAGGGAGGCATATCTTATGCTGGCGAAACTGAACATAAGCAGTACAAAAAAGCCCCGGCAGATACCGGGGCTTGTTGTTCGGGTCAGGCCGCTTGCGGCGCTTGCTGCTGCCGGATGGCCCGTTGCTGGAACCAGAGCCAGAGACCGATGGCGAAACCCAGCACCGACAGGCTCACCACATAGTGGGAGGGGGCCAGCATGTCGCTCTTCATCCAGAGGGTCACCGCCATCGGGGTGAGGCCGCCGAAGATGGCGTAGGCCACGTTATAGGAGAACGACAGACCGGAGAAGCGCACCACCGGCGGGAATGCGTTGACCATCACATAAGGCACGGCACCGACAATCCCGACCGCAAAGCCCGCCAGCATGTAGAGCGGCACCAGCTGGCTCGTGCCTGCCGCCAGACCGTGATAGAAGGCGTAGCTGGAGCCCGCCAGCAGCAGGGAGCCGAACATGAAGGTGAGACCGCTGCCCAGCAGGTCGATCAGTCGACCATAAACGATGCAGCCGAGGGTCAGGGCCACGATCGCCAGCGAGTTGGCGGTCAGGGCGTCGGCCGGGCTGATGCCATAGACCTTCTGCAGATAGGTCGGGGTCATCAGGATCACCACCACGATCCCTGCGGAGAGCAGCCAGGTGAGCAGCATGGAGACCACCACGCTGCTCTTGTGGTTGCGCAGCACCGACTTGAGGGGGAGCTCATCGGCCAGGGTCTTGTTGGCTTTCATCTCGGCGAAGACCGGGGTCTCGTGCAACCAGCGACGCAGGTACATGGCGACGATGCCGAAGATACCGCCCAGCAGGAAGGGTACTCGCCAGCCCCAGTCACTCACTTCGGCCGGGGTCAGGCTCTTGTTGACCGCAGTGGCGATGAGGGAACCAAGCAGGATGCCTGCCGTCAATCCCGCCGTGAGCGTGCCGCAGGCGACCCCTACCCGACGGGCAGGAACGTGCTCGGCGACAAACACCCATGCGCCGGGCACTTCACCGCCGATGGCGGCGCCTTGCAGGATCCGCAGTCCCAGCAGGGCGATGGGGGCGCCGATGCCGAGCACTGCATAGGTGGGCAGCAGACCGATCAACAGGGTCGGCAGCGCCATCATGATGATGCTGAGGGTGAACATCCGCTTGCGACCGATGAGATCGCCAAAGTGGGCCATGATGATGCCGCCGAGCGGGCGGGCCAGATAACCGGCGGCGAAGATGCCGAAGGTCTGGAACTGGCGCAGCCACTCGGGAATATCGGCTGGGAAGAACAGCTCGCCGATGACCACGGCGAAGAAGACGAAGATGATGAAGTCGTAAAACTCCAGCGCGCCGCCGAGGGCAGCCAGACTCAGGGTTTTGTAATCCTGTCGATTGAGGGGGCGGGCGTGATCGTGCTGTTGTGTGGTCGTGGTCATATCCGTATGTTTCCCATCGGTTTTTTTAGTTATTGTCACCCCGTACAAGGGGCATATACAGGTGATCGAGAGTATGCTGCCTGCCTCTTGTGTGTAAATCGCGCAATTCGCAACACTGTCTTGCATCTTTTTGGGGCAATCCGAATGCCCCGCTGGCGGAGGAATGATGGAAAAGAAACGGGTACTGCTCTCCTGGAGCAGCGGCAAGGATTGCGCATGGGCACTGCATCAGTTGCGGCAAGATCCCGCCATCGAGGTGGTGGGGCTGTTTACCACCCTCAATCAGGCATTCGAGCGGGTGGCGATGCACGGGGTGCGCAAGCAACTGTTGACCGAGCAGGCCGCCTGCGTCGGGCTGCCCCTCATCACCATCGATCTGCCCTGGCCCTGCAGCAACGAGGATTACGCCCGCATCATGACCGGCTTTATCGCCGATGTGGTGGCACAGGGGATCCGCCATATGGCCTTTGGCGACTTGTTCCTCGAGGATGTGCGCGCCTACCGTGAAAAGCAGCTGGCAGGTACCGGCATCGAACCACTGTTCCCGCTGTGGGGCAGCAATACCCGTGAACTGGCGCCGCAGATGGTGGCCGCTGGGTTGAAGGCGCGGATCAGTGCTCTCGACCCGAACAAGCTGGATGCCAGCCTGGGTGGCCACGATTTTGACGAGGCACTGCTGGCGGCGCTGCCGGAGGGGGTCGATCCGTGCGGCGAGAACGGCGAGTTTCACACCCTGGCCTATGATGGCCCCATGTTCTCCCGCCCGCTCGGCATTCGGGTCGGTGAGACAGTGCTGCGCGACGGCTTTGTCTTTACCGATCTGCTGCCAATCGAAGATTAATTATCGGGCGTCAAATGCTCCCTTTTGCTGGAGTATTCACAGATTTGAGAGGCGGGATGGGGGCACTATTGGCCCCCTCTTTTGATTGGAGATGACAACCTGCCTTATGAAACACATCTATCGTCCGGCGCTGCTTGCCTCCTTGCTGGCTGCCGCCCTCTCTCTGCCTGCCGTGGCGGGTCAAGTCGCTACCGTTCAGCCTATCCCTGCCGGTGTCACCACCGTCACTCTGGCCCAGCAGGCGCCAATCCACTGGGTATCGGTGGAGCAGATTGCCAAGAGTCTGGATGGCCTGCCGCCAATGGCAGTCGGGTTTGATATCGACGATACCCTGCTCTTCTCCAGCCCGGGCTTCTATCGCGGCAAACAGGAGTTCTCGCCCAACGACGAGAGCTATCTGAAGAACCCCGCCTTCTGGGAGAAGATGAATAACGGCTGGGATGCGTTCAGCATGCCGAAAGAGGTGGGCAAGGCGCTCATCGCCATGCATCTCAAGCGCGGTGACCACATCTATTTCGTCACCGGTCGCTCGGCCACCAAGACCGAAACCGTGAGCCAGACTCTGCAGCAGACCATGAATATTCCGGCCGACCAGCTCAATCCGGTGATCTTCGCGGGTGATCAGCCGAGCCAGAACACCAAGGTGCAGTGGCTCAAGGATAAGCAGATGAAGCTCTTCTACGGCGACGCCGATGGGGATATCAAGGCGGCGCAGGAGGTCGGCATTCGCGGCATTCGTCTGCTGCGGGCCGCCAACTCCAGCTATCGGCCACTGCCGTTGGCAGGGGCGCTGGGGGAAGAGGTGATCATCAACTCCCAGTTCTGATCCGGAGTGGATCCATACAAAAGGGCGGGGCCATTGGCACCCGCCCTTTTTGCATCCGTCATCAAGCTCGGGTCAGTCGTCTGCCCACGGCATCTCGGGCAGGCTGTCGAGGAACTCGCCATAGCGGGTCAGATTGAAGGGGCCCTGATCGGCCTCCATTGCCATCAGCTCGGCCCCGAGGGCGCAGGCGATATATTGCAGCGCCTCTTCCCGTGGGGTGCCCTTCATCACTAGCCGCATCAGAGTCGCCTTCACATGGGGCGGGTGACCATCGTTGAGCTGGTTCTCCACCATCTCCAGCAGCGTCTCTTCGTCAAAAAATTCCTGAGTGTCGTTCATGGGATATCCGCAGCAGTGAATGTGGCGGCCAGTATAGCCTGAATGTGACTAACACCTTGAATGGCCAGCGAATAAACAATCCGATGGGGAGGCCATTTGTTACCCATAATTAGGAGGAGTTTGCCAAGGCAAACAGGTTGGAACACAGATAACATGGATGGACACGCCTATGCCCACGATAGATTCCCTGCTGGCCGAGCCCAAGCTACTGCCCCAGATCCCGGAAGTGATGCGCGATTTGATCCAGACCTTCAATGAAAAGGATCCGGATCTGCTCAAGATCAGCAAGTTGATCAACAAGGACCCTGTCATCTCCGCCAAGTTGCTGCGGCTGGCCAACTCGGCCAAATTCGGCAGCAGTCGTCAGATCGGCACCGTCAATGAAGCCGCGGTGCGGCTTGGACTGGCGATGGTGCGCAACATGGTGCTGGCCTGCGGGCTCACCGAATCGGTCACTGCGGTGCCCGGCATTGACCTCAAACATTTCTGGGGCTGCGTCTTCAATGTGGCGGAGCTGGCGCGTCGTCTGGCTGTGAAGAAGGGGATGAAGGGAGATGAGGTCTTTACCTGCGCCCTGCTCTATGACCTTGGCCGACTGGTGATGCATGTGGGCCTGCCGGAAAACACCGTCCATCACATTCACGACCTGGAGTTGCACAAGGGGCGGGCCAAGGCGGAAGAGCTGGTGGTCGGCTTCAACTATGCCCAGGTCGGGGCGGCCATGGCACGTTACTGGAAGTTCCCCGAGACCATCAGCAATGCGGTGGAGTATCACTACAACCCCATGCTGGCCAAGGAGTTCTCTCCCGAGGCCGGGTTGATCCATCTGGCGATCGTGCTGGCAGCGCAATCCGATGTGGGGGAAGAGGCGCCGCCCGAGTGGCCCCACAAGGTGGCAGACGCGCTGGGGCTGAGCTGGGCCGATTGCGCCGCCCAGTTCACTGCACTGCGCGAGCAGGGTAATGGCTACGCCGGGTTACTGGCTGCCTGAGCCCGTTTATCCCATCTCATCAGGGGCCAATATGGCCCCTTTTTCATGGCCGATGGTGCCACAGGCTTGCCAGTCTTGGAGTGACGGGGCACTCTTTGCCCTTCACTTTTCGTTTGAGAGCCCTTGCCATGATTGCCTCCTCCCGCCTGATCCTGCGCGAAATGATCGCCACCGATGCCCCCTTCATCCTTGAGCTGCTCAATGACGGCGACTTTTATCGTTACATCGGTGATCGGGGCATTCGCACCCTGGAGCAGGCGCAGGAGTATATCCAGCAGGGACCGGCGGTCAGCTATGCCCGCTATGGTCACGGACTCTATCTGGTGGAGCGCAAGGAGGACGGTGCCAGCCTCGGTATCTGCGGTTTGATCAAGCGCGATACCCTGGAGCAGGTCGATATCGGTTACGCCTTCCTGCCGCAATATCGCGGTCAGGGCTACGCCATTGAAGCGGCGCATGCCGCCCTTGCCGATGGCAAAAGCCGGTTGGGGATCGGGCAGGTGGTCGCCATCGTCACCCCGGGTAACGAGCGATCCATCGGCCTGTTGGCCAAGCTGGGGCTGGTGCGCAGTCGACTGGTCAAGTTGAGCGAAGATGCTGATGAGTGCCTGCTGCTGGAGCAGTGATCAAGGTCAGAGAGTGGGGAAGCGAATGGCGAGGTGGCTGTCAGGCTGAGTGACAAGCAAGAGCCCGGGTCTGGCGAAAGGCGTGAGAGAAGCAAAGAGGCCGCCGTGAGTTGCGGCCTGTCTGCATCGGGCGCTGCCGGAGGGCAGGCAGGATCAGTTGAGGTCTTCGATGGAGAACTCGCCAGCGATACCATCACAGGAGATGGCGAAACCGCCGCTGAAGCGGGTGCTGAACTGGATCAGAAACGCATCATTGTCGTGCTCTTGCACAGGCAGGTTGATGGGCTTGCTGCGACGCAGGGGCTTGTGTGTTTGTACTGCTTTCATCATGGTATTTCTCTATATAAATTAGGTGTTTGCTCCTTGTATTGGCAAATGTCAGGTCAATGGGCGCGGTCGATTGGGTGAACGACAAGCGCGCAGGAATACCCAGCCCGGTTAAGGGGCGTCTGCACTTTCAAGGAATATGCTGATGCATAAATCAAATTGGGTGGGCAGATCGGGTCTGCACCGTGAGAGCCGGGCAACGCAGGCAGACAGCCTGACGGTTCTCAAGGCGAGTAAATCAGAAGAAGGTTATGCGGGTACTGGCAGGATTCATCGTGAGGTGAAGCATTGCAGGATAAACATAAACAGGGCTGATTAACTAGCCGGCGCGCATTCTCTCCTCGAAATGAATAAAAAGCAAACAATAATTTGCCGATGTTGAAGTCAGTACGCTTTTCCTCTGTGTAATCAAGGGGCTATCAGCAGCAAATATTCGCATCTATCCGCCATAAAAAGAGGGCTCCCGACGGGAGCCCTCTCTCATTCTGCAACCTGCACAGTGGGCCGACTCAGTAGTCGCCACAGGCCTTCTTGGCGGCCGTGATCATCGGGGTGATGGTCATGCCTTGCACCACGATAGAGAACATCACCACCGAGTAGGTCATCACCAGGATGACCTCCCGCAGGTCGACGCCATGTTCCGGGATCATCATGACGCCGGAGGGGAGTGCCAGCGCCATCGCCATGGCCAGACCACCGCGCAGGCCACCCCAAGTGAGGATCCGTACCGAGAAGGTGTTGTAATTGCGGAATCGGCGGAAAGCCACATAGGGCAGCGACACGCTGATAAAGCGGGCACCCAGGCAGAGCGGCACCGCAATGACCAGCAGGATCCAGTCACGCCAGGCGAGATCCAGCAGTACCAGTGCCAGACCGATCAGCAGGAACAGCAGGGCGTTGAGGAACTGGTCCATCAACTCCCAGAAGTGATCCAGGTGGTGGCTGCTCTGCTCGGAGAAGCCGGAGTGACGGGTCCAGTTGCCGATCATGATGCCGGTGACCACCATGGCCAGTGCGCCGGAGACGCCGATCATGTTGGCAAAGGCAAAGCCGGCGGTCGGGATGCAGAGGGTCAGCAGCAGCTCCAATGAACCGTCGTCGGTGGCACTGATCATCACGTGGGCGATGAGGCCCAGCACGGCACCGAACAGGATGCCACCGAGGGCTTCGTGCAGGAACAGACCGGCCACGCTACCGAAGGTGGGCTCGACCCCGCCAAAGGCGACGGCAAACACGGTAGCGAAGATCACGAGGCCAACACCGTCGTTGAACAGGGATTCCCCTTCGATCTGGATGGCGATCTGGGGTGGCGCCTTCATCTTCTTGACGATGGCCAGTACGGCAATCGGGTCAGTGGGGGAGATCAGCGCGCCGAACAGCATGCAGTAGACCAGCGGCAACTCCCAGCCCAGCAGCTTGGCGATAAACCAGAAGCCGTAGCCGATGAGGAAGGTGGAGAGCAGGGTGGCAATGATGGCCAGAATGGTGATTTCCCACTTCTGGCTACGCAGCGCCTTGAGGTTGATGCCAAGGCCACCGGCGAACAGCAGGAAGCCCAGAATCCCCTTCAGCAGGAAGTTCTGGAAGTCGATGCTCTCCATGGTCTTGACGGCAAGAGGTTCCAGGTTGAACCAGCCCAGTTTGCCAAACAGCACCAGCAGTGCGGAGATCAGCATGGAGCCCGCAGTAATGGCGATGGTGGTCTGGATCTTCACAACATACTGGTTGGCAAAGGCGATAAAAATCGCCAACGCTGCCAGAAAACAGAGTGTGTAGTAGACGCTCATAGTTATTTTTTTCTCGTTGGTAGACAGCAAGCACGTATCCCTATGCAGGACGGGCATAGGTTACTCTCGGGCCCTATGTTACTCATTACCCATAAATGAGTATATGGTGGCGCATTTGGACTGATAGACGGCTAGATTTCCATTTTATTTGTTTGCTGTTAGGATGCTATTTACGCAGTTGCATGGATGTAAGAGGAACACGCGGTGTCGAACGTAATGTCGAGCAGAGAGCCGAGCAAGCAGTCGGACGTAACAAAGAAGCTGGAAGCCTGCCTCAGGGAGCGGATCCTGATCATCGACGGGGCCATGGGCACCATGATCCAGGGCTACAAACTCGGGGAGGCGGATTATCGGGGTGAGCGGTTTGCCGACTGGCATACCGACATCAAGGGCAACAACGATCTGCTGGTGCTGACCCGTCCGGCGGTGATCCGCGAGATCCACGAGCAGTATTGCGCTGCCGGGGCCGACATTCTCGAGACCAACACCTTCAACGCCACTCGCATCGCCATGGCCGATTACGAGATGGAAGAGTTCTCGGCCGAGATCAACCGGGAAGCCGCCCGTCTGGCCCGCGCCGTGGCAGACGAGTGGACGGCAAAAGATCCCGCCAAGCCGCGTTTCGTGGCAGGGGTGTTGGGCCCCACCAACCGTACCGCCTCCATCTCGCCGGATGTGAACGATCCCGGCAAGCGTAACGTCACCTATGACCAGCTGGTGGCCGCCTACACCGAATCGACCCATGCCCTGATCGAGGGCGGCGCTGACATCATCCTGATCGAAACCATCTTCGATACCCTCAACGCCAAGGCGGCCGCCTTCGCGGTGGAAGGGGTGTTCGAGGCGCTGGGCTACAGCCTGCCGGTGATGATCTCCGGCACCATTACCGATGCCTCCGGCCGTACCCTCTCCGGCCAGACCACCGAAGCCTTCTACCACTCGCTGCGCCACGTAAAACCGGTGTCGTTCGGCCTCAACTGTGCATTGGGGCCCGATGAGCTGCGCCAGTATGTGGAGGAGTTGTCTCGCATCAGCGAGACCCATGTCAGCGCCCATCCCAACGCCGGTCTGCCCAATGCGTTCGGCGAGTACGACCTCGACGCGGGTGAGATGGCAGAGCATATCCGCGAGTGGGCCCAAAGCGGCTTCCTCAACATGGTCGGTGGCTGCTGCGGCACCACCCCGACCCATATTCGCGCCATGGCCGACGCCGTGGCGGGCATCAAGCCGCGCGTGCTGCCCGAGCTGCCGGTGGCCTGCCGCCTGTCGGGTCTTGAGCCGCTGATCATTACCCCTGAATCCATGTTCGTGAACGTGGGGGAGCGCACCAACGTTACCGGTTCAGCCAAGTTCAAGCGGCTGATCAAGGAGGGGCTCTACGACGAGGCGCTCGATGTTGCCAAGCAGCAGGTAGAGAACGGCGCCCAGATCATCGACATCAACATGGACGAGGGGATGCTGGACGCCGAAGCGGCCATGGTGCGCTTCCTCAACCTCATCGCCGGTGAGCCGGACATCGCCAGGGTGCCTGTGATGATCGACTCCTCCAAGTGGGAGGTGCTGGAAGCGGGTCTCAAGTGCGTGCAGGGCAAGCCGGTGGTCAACTCCATCTCCATGAAAGAGGGGGAGGAGAAGTTCATCCAGCAGGCCAGATTGCTGCGCCGTTACGGCGCCGCCGTCATCGTGATGGCGTTCGATGAAGCGGGTCAGGCCGATACCCGCGCCCGCAAGTTCGAGATCTGCCAGCGTGCCTACCGGATCCTGGTGGATCAGGTCGGTTTCCCGCCGGAAGACATCATCTTCGATCCCAACATCTTCGCGGTAGCGACCGGCATCGATGAGCACAACAACTACGCGGTGGACTTCATCGAGGCGGTGAAGGACATCAAGACGCACCTGCCTCACGCCATGATCTCCGGCGGCGTCTCCAATGTCTCGTTTTCGTTTCGCGGCAACGAGCCGGTGCGCGAGGCGATTCACGCCGTCTTCCTCTATCACGCCATCAAGAACGGCATGGACATGGGGATCGTCAACGCCGGTCAGCTCGCCATCTATGAAGACATTCCGGCGGAGCTGAAAGAGAAGGTCGAGGCGGTGGTGCTCAACCTCAATGACAACGCCACCGAAGAGCTGCTGGCCATCGCAGAGAAGTATCGCGGTGCCGGCGCCCAGGCTGAGGATCCGCGGGATCAGGAGTGGCGCAGCTGGCCGGTGGGCAAGCGGCTGGAGCACGCACTGGTCAAGGGGATCACCGACTTTATCGAAGAGGATACCGAAGAGGCACGCGCTGGCGCCGAGAAGCCGCTGCACGTCATCGAAGGGCCGCTGATGGATGGCATGAACGTGGTCGGTGACCTGTTCGGCGCGGGCAAGATGTTCCTGCCGCAGGTGGTGAAATCAGCCCGAGTGATGAAGCGGGCGGTGGCCTACCTGCAACCTTACATCGAGGCGGAAAAGTCGGGCGGCTCCAGCAACGGCAAAATCGTGCTGGCGACCGTGAAGGGGGACGTGCACGACATCGGCAAGAACATCGTCGGGGTGGTGCTGCAGTGTAACAACTTCGAGATTGTCGACCTCGGGGTCATGGTCTCCTGCGAGACCATTCTCAAGACTGCGCGGGAGGTCGGCGCCGATATCATCGGGTTGTCGGGCCTCATTACCCCGTCGCTGGACGAGATGGTGCACGTTGCTAAGGAGATGGAGCGTCAGGGCTTCAAGCTGCCGCTGCTGATCGGCGGTGCCACCACCTCCAAGGCGCACACTGCGGTGAAGATAGAGCAGAACTACTCGGAGCCTGTGGTCTATGTCTCCAACGCCTCCCGCGCGGTAGGGGTGGCCCAGAGCCTGCTCAGTCCGGATCTCAAGGAGGCGTTTGTCGCCCGCATCGACAAGGAGTACGAGATCGCCCGGGATCAGCATGCCCGCAAGCAGCCGCGCTCCCGCCCGGTCAGTCTGGCCCACGCCCGCGCCAACCGGCACCAGCTGGACTGGGTTGGCTACCAGCCACCCAAGCCCCGCGAGCTCGGGGTGCAGAAGTTCGAAGATGTGCCCATTTCGGTGTTGCGCCCCTACATCGACTGGACGCCGTTCTTCCTCAGCTGGGAGCTGGCGGGCAAGTATCCGCGCATCCTTGAGGATGAGGTCATCGGCGAGGAGGCGACCAAGCTGTTTGCCGATGCCAACGCCATGCTGGATCAGCTGGAAAAGGATCAGAGCGTGCGCTGCGCCGGGGTGGTCGGCCTGTACCCGGCCAACGCGGTAGGGGACAGCATCGAGGTCTACAGCGACGAGTCCCGCACAGAAGTGATCAAGGTGCTGCACCACCTGCGCCAGCAGAGCGAGAAGCAGGGCTTCCCCAACTACTGTCTGGCGGACTATGTGGCGCCGAAAGAGAGTGGCAAGCCGGACTGGATCGGCGCCTTCGCGGTGACCGGCGGTATCGGTGAGGAGGCCATCGCCAAGGCCTACAAGGCGCAGCACGATGACTACAACGCCATCCTCATTCAGGCGGTGTGCGACCGTCTCGCCGAAGCCTTTGCCGAGTATCTGCACGAGCAGGTGCGCAAGGTTCATTGGGGTTATGCTCCCGACGAGGCCCTCAGCAACGAGGAGTTGATCCGCGAGAACTATCAGGGTATCCGCCCGGCCCCCGGTTATCCGGCCTGCCCGGAGCACACCGAGAAGGGGAGCATCTGGGAGTTGCTGGATGTCGAGCAGGCCATTGGCATGCAGCTCACCGAATCCTACGCCATGTGGCCGGGGGCTGCCGTGTCCGGCTGGTACTTCTCTCATCCCGAGAGCAAATACTTCGCAGTGGCGCAGATCCAGCACGATCAGGTGGAAGATTACGCTGTTCGCAAGGGGATGACGCTGGCAGAGGCTGAGCGCTGGTTGGGGCCAAACCTGAACTGACTCCCGCGTGACATCGGTTGATCTTTAACGAGAAACGGCGGCATCCTTGCACGGGTTGAACAACCTGCGCAGAGCCGCCGTTTAACCTGTTGGTCATAGTGACAGGTTAGCGTGCGGTTTGGTGTGGTTTGTCTTGTTGTCAGGATAAACAATTGGCGTTGTCTTGGCGCTGTGGCACCTTATACTCTCCCGCCCCATCCTGCCCAGGCACAGCCTTCTAGCGGAATTGTCATGAAGATCGCCATTTTATCCCGTGAGCCGAAAAACTACTCCACCCGCCGTCTGGTCGAGGTGGCACAGGCGCGCGGTCATCAGGTAGAGGTGCTCGACACCCTGCGCTGCTATATGAATATCGCTTCCCACAACCCCTCCATTCACTACGAGGGTGGGGAGCTGGGAAGTTATGACGCCGTGATCCCGCGGATTGGGGCCAGCATTACCGCTTACGGTACCGCCGTGCTGCGCCAGTTCGAGATGATGAACACCATGGCCCTCAACAGCTCGGTGGCCATCAGCCGTTCCCGCGACAAGCTGCGGGCGATGCAACTGCTCTCCCGCCACGGCATCGGCCTGCCCATCACCGGCTATGCCCACAGCACCCACGACGTGCCCGACCTCATCACCATGGTGGGCGGGGCGCCGTTGGTGGTGAAGCTGCTGGAGGGAACCCAAGGGATTGGCGTGGTGCTCTGCGAGACCCAGAAAGCCGCCGAGAGCGTGATCGAGGCCTTTATCCAGACCAACAACAACATTCTGGTGCAGGAGTATATCCGCGAGGCCAATGGCGCCGATATCCGCTGTCTGGTGGTCAACGGCAAGGTGGTTGCCGCCATGCGCCGTCAGGCCCAGCCGGGAGAGTTTCGCTCCAATCTGCACCGTGGCGGCACCGCCGAGGCGATCAAGATCACCCCGGAAGAGCGCGCGACCGCGGTGCAGGCCGCCAAGATCATGGGGCTGGATGTAGCGGGGGTGGATATCCTGCGCAGCGCCCGTGGCCCGCTGGTGCTGGAGGTCAACTCCTCCCCCGGCCTGCAAGGGGTGGAAGCCGCCTCCGGCAAGGATGTGGCCGGCAAGATCATCGAGTTCCTCGAACTCAAGGCGAGCCGCAAGAACAAACCGGCGGAGTGAGCCGCGGGCTTGCATCTGTCAGATAGAAACAGGGCGCCCTCGGGCGCCTTGTTGCTATCTGGCTGGTGGGTTAGCGGTGCCACTGCGCCCTCACCCTAACCCTCTCCCAAAGGGAGAGGGAACTGTTCGGCAGTGATCATCGCCAGCCGGGCGCTAAATACGCCATCCTCGAGCCGGGTGTCGATCTGCCAGCCCAGCTTCTCGCAGATGCGCTGAATGATGGTGAGGCCACAGCCGTAGCCGAGGATCTGATCCGGCGCCGCCGCCGTCGGGTTGCTGATGGTGAGCATCGGGCCGCACAGCTCGATGTCGATATGTCCCTCGGCATAGCTCAGGGCATTTTTCAGCAGGTTGCCGAGGGCGATGGCAAGCAGGGAGAGGGGGGCGTTTACTTCGCTGCTCTCGTCCAGGTTAAGCCGGATATCGAGGGCCTCCCGCTGCAACAGCGGAGCGAGGCGTGCCAGCTCCTGACGGATCAGCGGGGTGACCTGTTGCAGCGGTCGCTCCACAGCCTCCTTGCGGCCCAGCAGCAGGAAGGTCTCGGTGAGCAGCGCCATCTCGTCGGCGGCGGCGCGGATGCGGGTGGTGGCGCGGGCGGCCGGTGCGGGCAGATCTGTCACCTTGCCAAGCAGCGCGGCCGAGCCCTGGATCACCATGTTGGGGGTGCGCAGCTCGTGGCTGGCGAAGCGACTGAACTCCTGCTCGCGAGCGAATACGGCGCTCACCTCCTGCTTGCCGGCTAGCAGCGCCAGCTCGATATCCCGCAGCTCCTGCCAGGGGGCATCGGGCTCGAAATCCGCCTGATCCGGGGTGAGGTGGGCGACCCTCTGTTGCAGCCGTTGCAGCGGCCCTGTGATATGGCGTACCAGCCAGATACCGAAGCCGAGGCAGCCCAGCAGCAGGGTCACCCCGATCAGTCGGGTGGCCAGATGCAGCTTGTCTTCGTAGGGGTCGAGGTAGTCGTCGGCATCGTCGTTGAACACCAGATAGAGCAGTCCCTCGCCGGAGGGGTGACGGGCTACCAGAAAGTGTTTGTCCTCCTTGCCCAGCTGGTGCTCGAAAAAGCCGGGAGTCTGGTAGGGCTTCAACCACTTGGGCAAGCGGCCCGCCTCGGTCCAGTAGCTGGAGAACTGTCTGGGGCTCGGGGCCGCCGCCGCCGGGCCGAGTCGCAGCCAGTCATCGCTGTAGCGAGTCACTTCCGCCTCCAGCCAGTGGCGCAGGCTCAGCTCCTCCATCTTGTCCTCGGCCACCAGCATCAAGCCGGAGAGCAGGATCAGCAGCACCACCCCGGCGCCGCCGAGCGCCATGATCAGGCGGCGCCGCAGGCTCGGCAGGCTCATGCGCTCACCAGTCGATAGCCCTGACCGTGCAGGGTCTCCAGCATGGGAGTGGGGAAGGGTTTGTCCAGCGCGTTGCGCAGGGCGTAGATATGGCTGCGCAGGGCATCGGAGTCGGGCTCCTCATCCCCCCAGACGGTGTCGAGCACCTCCTGACGGCTGACGATGGCGGGGGCGCGGCGGGCCAGCAGGGCGAGGATTTGGAACGGGATCTTGCCGAGCTTGAGGGGCTCACCGGCGCGGGTGGCGCGGCCGCTGGCGACATCGACCGTCAGATCGCCAAAGCTGATGGCCCCCACATCGCCGCGCGGGCCGCGCAGACTGAGGGCTTGCAGTCGCACCTCCAGCTCCTCCATGGCGAACGGCTTGACCAGATAGTCATCCCCTCCCGCCTTGAAGCCCGCCAACTTGTCTTCCAGGCTGTCGCGGGCGGTGAGAAACAGCACGGGAGTGGCAATCCCCTGCTCGCGCAGGCGCGCCACCGTGCTGAGGCCATCGAGGCGCGGCATCATCACATCCATGATGATGACGTCGAAACGCTGCTCCTCCAGCAGTTGCAGCGCCGCCTGACCGTGATAGGCACAATCGAGGCGGTGACCGGCCAGCTCCAGATAATCCATGATGGTTTCCGCCACCTGAGGATTGTCTTCCACTACCAAAATCTTCATGCTTTGCTCTCCTGGTTGGTGAGCGTTTCACGCTCTTTTCACACCGGATTCGGCATCCTGTTTGCCAGTGTAACCCCGAGGATCCCTGATGAAGAAGTCTCTCTGCGCCCTCCTGCTGTTGATCTTGTTGCCACTTGGCACCGCACAGGCGACCGAATTCAAACTGACCGGCCGCACCACCTGGCAGCTTGGCCAGTTGATGGTCAACGGCATGCCGTTCGTGATCGACGACCAGACCCGCTTCAAGGATTGGCTCAACGAGGATGATCTCGGCGGCACCTGGGTCGAGATGAAGGGGGTGGTGGAGAACGGCGTGCGCTATGTACGCAAGGTCGAAGCCCTCGACGAAGATGACAAGGGCGAGATGGATCTGGAGGGGCCGGTGGAAGGGGGGCGGATCTGGGGCTACACCACCTCGGACAACAGTCTAGCGCCGTTTGAAGGGCGCTGGCTGGAGCTGGAGTGCAAGTTTGACGGCATGCGCCTGAGCCGCTGCCGCGAGGATGACTGATCCGATCTCTGCGTTCCGATTAGAAATGCTCCCGAATGAAGCCCATGCTTGTCCAGCATGGGCTTTTTGTTCAGGGACGAACGAAGATGGAACAATCGAGAAAGTGGTGTGCATGGATGCTGGGTGTGCCGCTCTGGGCGGCGCAGGCGGGAGCCGACGAATTGTGGCTGGTGGAGCTGGAGCACAGCGACGGCATCCGCCTGCAATTTCAGGGGGCCGAGGTGGAGCAGGGCAGTGCCGCCATCTGGCGGCAGGGGGAGATTTGGCCGCAGCCACTCAAACCCGGCGACCAGCTCGCCCTGCTGGTGGCCGATGGCGTTGCCACCCGGATTGAGCTGCTGGCCGCCAGAGCCCCGCGGGCCAATCAGCCCTGGCAGCGGGCGCAAGATCGCCTGCAATCCTTCGATGATCGGCAGCTCACCCTGGCCACCCTGGGCACTGTGCCACTCAATCCGCAGGTGCGCTGGGTCAACGGTTCGGCCGCCGATCTGCATGGCGGGAGCGAGCTGGTATTGATCCGTTCGGCGGATGGAATATTGCAGGGAATTGAAGTGATCAATCCGGAAGAGTAATTCAGCATCTTCTTATTTAATATGGTTTCACCATATTGTGGCAGCCATTAAATAATGACTGTCACAATATTTATGATTTATTCCTCAATAAAGTCATCGCTCTAATTATTTTCCTGTATCACCATTATTTTGTTTGTCATGGATGTTTTTTGGTGGTTTATTTTATTTGTGTCAGGTTTTGTCGGAGTCCATACCTGTCAAATGAAAAAGGATATTTCTACACAATAACAATTATCGTATGTCTGAAAGAGGGATAAATGATGAATAGAATAATTACCGCTAATCTGGCGTTTTTGGCGTCTTCATTGATGCTCGCTCAGGTGCAGGCGGCTGAACCTGTCTACCCTGATCAGGTCAAGTGGGCGGGTCTTGGGACGGGCCTCTGTGCCAGTGGTTATCGTCCTCTGACCCGCGATGAAGCCATGAGTATCAAGGGTAATCTGGGCAGCCGCATGGGGCAGTGGCAGATCACCGGGCTGGCGGATCGCTGGGTGATTATGGGGCCTGGATATAATGGCGAAATCAAACAGGGCACTGCCGGAGAAACCTGGTGTTATCCCAATTCACCTGTTTCCGGAGAAATACCAACACTCTCTGACTGGAATATTCCGGCAGGTGATGAGGTCGATGTGCAATGGCGGCTTGTTCACGACAATGATTATTTTATCAAGCCGGTCAGTTATCTCGCCCATTATTTGGGATACGCCTGGGTGGGTGGGAATCATAGCCCATATGTCGGGGAAGATATGGATGTTACCCGGGTTGGCGATGGCTGGCTGATAAAGGGAAATAATGACGGCGGCTGCTCCGGATATCGTTGCGGGGAGAAGAGCTCCATCAAGGTAAGCAACTTCTCATATACTCTGGAACCCGACTCCTTCAGCCATGGTCAGGTCACCGAGAGCGGCAAGCAGCTGGTCAAGACCATCACGGCCAATGCGACCAACTACACCGACCTGCCCCAGCAGGTGGTGGTGACCCTGAAGTACGACAAGGCCACCAACTGGTCGAAGACCGACACCTACAGCTTGAGCGAGAAGGTGACCACCAAGAACAAGTTTCAGTGGCCGCTGGTGGGGGAAACTGAACTAGCCATCGAGATTGCAGCGAGCCAGAGCTGGGCCTCCCAGAAAGGAGGCTCGACGACCGAGACCGTCTCGGTTGAAGCGCGTCCCACGGTGCCGCCTCACTCCAGCCTGCCGGTGCGGGTTGCCCTCTACAAGTCCAACATCTCCTACCCCTACGAGTTCAAGGCCGAGGTCAATTATGACCTGACCATGAAGGGCTTCCTGCGTTGGGGCGGCAATGCCTGGTATACCCATCCTGATAATCGTCCGACCTGGGAGCACACCTTTGCCGTCGGCCCGTTCCGCGACAAGGCCAGCAGCATCCGCTATCAGTGGGACAAGCGTTATATCCCGGGTGAAGTGAAGTGGTGGGACTGGAACTGGACCATCAGCGAGTATGGTTTGTCGACCATGCAGAATAACCTGGGTCGTGTGCTGCGCCCGATCCGTTCGGCGGTGACCGGTGACTTCTATGCCGAGAGCCAGTTTGCCGGCGATATCGAAATCGGTCAGCCCCAGACCCGTTCCGCGGCCTCTGCCCAGTTGCGTCACGCCTCTGCTGAAGGTGTGGCTCTGACCGGTGTAGATCTGGATCAGGAGGCCCTTGCCAACGAAGGGTTTGGCAATGTCAGTCTGACGGTGACTCCTGCCTATTGACCCAAGGGGTAAATCCCCTTGGCGGGGGGACCCTGTTTTCGTATCCGCCGTTCTCAAGGGGCCCATTGTGGTCCCTTTGTCCTTTCATTATGATGTCGACTCTTTTTGTCACAGGAACTGTGAGATGCTCTCCCAATTGCTCGGCTCCTTGAGTGGGCTGCTCCCCTTTATCGCCTACTTTCTGCTGGCCATGGCGCTGCTGGCGACCTTTATTCGCCTCTATACCTGGCTGACGCCACACCACGAATTTGCCCTGATCCGTGCGGGTAATCCGGCTGCTGCCACCGCGTTTGGCGGCGCGCTGATTGGCTTTGCGCTGCCCTTGGCCAGTGCAATCAGTCACTCTCTCTCCCTGCTCGATTGCGCCATCTGGGGAGCGATTGCCCTGCTGGTGCAGGTTGCCGCGTTTCGGGTAATGCAACGCTGGCTCACCGACCTAAGCGAACGGATCTCCCGTGGGGAGATGGCTGGCGCCATTTTGCTGGCTGCTGCGTCCCTGTCGGTGGGGCTGCTCAACGCTGCCTGCATGACCTACTGAGGATCCCATGAAGAGCAGCAACAAGCGAAGTAGCCAGGTCGCACTGGTCATGATGGTGCCGACAGCCTCCCTCTGGCTGCAGGGGTGCAACGAACGCCCCGAGCTGGCCTATGTCTACACCTCGGTCGAGGCATGTGTCGCTGTCCCAAGTAATGATCCGGCTCGGTGCCAGCTGGCCTTTGAAGAGGCCCGCAGTCGCCACCTCCTGCGGGCGCCCCGTTATCCTGACCGGGTGGAGTGTGAGGCGGATTTTGGCGCAGGAGGGTGTGAGGATAAGGTGCCGCGGATGAGGGGGATTCTGACCAGCGGCGTTGCCATCGGAACAGACCCTCTCCCCGGGATCCCGACCCAGCCGCTCTATCAACGTACAGATGAGCCTTATGCGCTGCGCACCGCTCAGGGAACACGCTTGCCCGCAGGCAGTAGCCTGGTTCGGGTCTGCCAGAGTGCGGTGACACTGGAGCCCGCCTTACAAGTACGGCGTGGTGGCTTCGGTGGAGAAGCTGCGCGGCGAGCCAACTTCTGCCATAGCAATAGCTACAGCAGCGGAGGTTAAAGATGGAGCGCATTTCCTTACCCGAACGTCCGGATTGGCGCGAACGGGCTGCCGAGCTTGGTTTCGAGTTTCACACCTTCGATGGGGAGCCCTATTGGGATGAGAGCGCTTGCTATCGCTTCACCCTTTCGCAGATAGAGGATGATCTGGAGGCGCCCACCGAGGAACTGCATCAGATGGCCCTCTCGCTGGTCTCAAAGATAGTGGGCAGCGAAGAGTTACTGACCCGGCTCGATATTCCCGAATACTGCTGGCCCGCACTGGAGGCCTCATGGCGACGTCGGGATCCCCATCTCTATGGTCGGCTGGATCTCGCCTATAACGGGCATGGGCCCGCCAAGCTGCTGGAGCTTAACTACGACACCCCCACCTCCCTT
Source organism: Aeromonas sp. 159 (assembly GCF_963862045.1). NCBI lineage: Bacteria > Pseudomonadati > Pseudomonadota > Gammaproteobacteria > Aeromonadales > Aeromonadaceae > Aeromonas > Aeromonas sp. 159. The sequence continues at coordinate 47,472 of NZ_CAWLMI010000072.1, forward strand.
TATGAGTCGGGTTTTTTTCAGTGGATCTGGCTGGAGGATCAGCTGCATCGCGGTGTGCTACCAGCCGGAGTCGATCAGTTCAACTCCCTGCAGGAGAAGCTGTACGGCGCCTTCGCGGCCCTTGGCAATCGTGGCCCTTTGCACTTCACCTGCGTGGGCGAGAACCTGGAAGACAGGGGGAACCTCGACTACCTCATCGATATCGCCCTGCAGGCTGGTTGTGATGCCCGTTTTGTGGATCTGGAGGATATCGGCGAGCTGCAGGGCCAGCTAGTGGATCTGGGCAACGAGCCGATCCACGAGATATTCAAGCTTTACCCTTGGGAGTTCATGGTGCGCGAGCCATTTGGCCAGACGCTGCTCACAAGCCAGACCCGCTTTATCGAGCCAGCCTGGAAGATGATTCTCTCCAACAAGGGGATGTTGCCCCTGTTGTGGCTGGCCTTTCCTGACCATCCCAACCTGCTGCCCGCTTTTTTTGATCCCGATCCCGCTAGTCAGATGGCGCCGGGTTGGGTACGTAAGCCTCTCTATTCACGAGAGGGGGCCAATATCGAGCTGATGGATTATCAGGGTATGCGCTTGCATGAGCCAGGCCCATACAACGACTCGGGTTATGTGCTTCAGGCCTTTCACCCCTTACCCTGCTTTGCTGGCAGTTACACCTTGATCGGCAGCTGGGTGGTCGGCGATGCGGCGGCTGGCATTGGCATTCGCGAGGATGCGACCCTGATCACCAAAGACAGCTCCCGTTTCCTGCCCCATATCATCCTCGACTAGCCGTAGACCCCAAGGGGAGCAAGAGGTCGACTTTGTTAACGGCTTGTGCTTTAAATTTTCCCCCTTATACTGGCGCCATCTTGTCGGAGTGCTGACCGTCGAACGACGCGAAGCTGAGACCGTTAATTCGGGATCCGTGGAACCTGATCAGGTTAAAACCTGCGAAGGGAACAAGGGTAACTTGCGGGTTACCGCGCCGGAGGAGGAACAAGCCTCTTCCGCTCATCGAAGGGGTAACCCTGATGGGTCAGGGCGCACAGGAGGGAGTCTGTCCCGTCCGGTTGTCCAGCACGTGGGGCGCCTTGCCCACAGCATGCAGAGAGCGGGAAGTGGCAGAACAGCAGCACGGAGATCCATCCCGCGCGCACTCCCTCCCGAGATAAACACCCCGCCGCAAGTTCATCTTCTCCTCGAACTCCAGACAAGCAAATACCCATAACTTCAACCAGTTAATGTGAGTTTTGCTATGTCTACTTCCGTATCTGATACCACCAAATCCAGCCGCCGCGAGCAGCGCTTCAGCGCTCAGGCCTTTATCGACAGCCTCAAGGGGATGGCTCACCCCAACTCCCGCCGCATCTTTATCGAAGGCTCTCGCCCCGATATCCGGGTGCCGCTGAGGGAGATCCAGCTGGCCGACACCTTCGTCGGCGGCACCAAAGAAGATCCCAAATTCGAACCCAACGAG
>NZ_CAWLMI010000073.1:0-639 GCF_963862045.1 Aeromonas sp. 159
ACCGTGGCACTGTCGATCCCCACGGTCAGGGTATCGCCATCCTTGAACACGTCATCGCCCTGCGCCGCCGGGCTGTAGGTCACGCTGGTCTGGCCCGCCGCGATTGTCACACTCTTGCCATCGCTCAGGGTCACGGTCAGATCGCGATCCAGTACCTGGCTCACCTTGATGGTGAACACCGGCTGGTCAGCTTCGGTCACATCACCGTTGCTCTCGATGGTCACCGAAACCTTGTCGCCTTCCCCGTTGGGCTCGTCAGTCACCTTGGTGGTCACCGTCTCTTTGCCCAGCGTCAGCTTCTCGAAGCTGTCACCACCGCTCACCCCGGTCAGGGTGGCGCTCAGGTCTTTCTGGCCACCGACGTACACATCATCCCCTGCGGTCACGGTCACGCTGCCGCTGGTCTGGCCCGCTGCGATGGTGATGGTCTGGCCGTTGCTCAGGGTGAAGCTCAGACCGTTGTGGCCACTCACCGGCAGGCCGTCCTTGCTGGTCAGGGTCACGGTGTAGGTCACCGTGCCACCTTCGGACACGGTGGGCTTGTCTGCACTCAGGGTGGCAACCACTTCACTTTCGGTATCGCTGATGGTGACGGTGGCATCGCCACCAAGCTCCAGGTTCTCGAAGGTTTTGCCCACT
>NZ_CAWLMI010000074.1:0-4236 GCF_963862045.1 Aeromonas sp. 159
CCCATCGCCTCGATGGCGTTGGCGGTGCCTTCGTCATGGCCGATGGTCGCCAGCGTCCCGGCGCCATAGATCAGCGGGATCATGGCGGGGGCGATGCAGATATAGGCGGCTGGTTTGTTGGCGTTGGCAAAGCTCTGGCACGCTTTCAGCACATCGGGCTGGATCTGGCACTCGGCCCCCTTGATAGCGAAGTCACACAGGTTCTTGGCCGCGCCAAAGCCGCCGGGCACCAGCAGCGCGTCGTAATCGGCCGCATCCAGCTCGGCCACATCCTTTATCTGGCCACGGCAGATGCGGGCCGCTTCGACCAGCACATTGCGGCTCTCTCCCTCGCTCACTTCACCGGTCAGGTGGTTGATGACATGGAGTTGCGACACGTTCGGGGCGAAGCACTGGACAGCGGCTCCCTGACGGGCCAACGCCAGCAGGCTGATGACAGCCTCGTGGATTTCGGCCCCGTCAAAGACACCGCAGCCACTCAAAATCACGGCCACTTTTTTCATGGCAAACTCCTCGTTGTTGAAAATGTGAGCCAGGATGGATTGTTGTACTTTTGTATGGTTATCGCTCTCCCTCCGCTGGTCAAGTCATCTTGCTGTGCTAGGATTGTTTCGTTTTGGATCCTGCCGTACCTACTCCCTTAAATCTTTTTCCACATTGATCGAGATCATTCTAACTGTCTTGCGATCGGTTTTTACATTCTCAATACATTGTTTTTAATGGCTTTTTATATTCTTATGCACAGTTTTATCACTGTGCGCTCTGATGCGCCCCATTTCTGAACACAGAGTTATCCACAGATTGAGTCCCTTTATCGGGCGCTGTGTGCTGTTGCTGCGCCCCTTGGTGTGAGGGGGGCCCTGTGGCATCCTAGCGGCTGTTTATCTCTGGCAGGACGATTTCATGGCCCCTAGCAACCCCCTTATTCTGGTCGACGGCTCCTCGTATCTTTACCGCGCCTTCTTCGCCTCCCAGCAGGCCGATCTGCGCACATCGACCGGTTTGCCGAGCGGCGCCGTCCGTGTCATGGCCAACATGATGCGCAGCCTGCGCAAGCAATATCCTGACTGTCATGTGGCCGTGGTGTTTGATGCCAAGGGCAAGACCTTCCGCGATGACATCTATCCCGAGTACAAGGCGACCCGTGCCAGCATGCCGGACGATCTGCGCAGCCAGGTTGCCCCTATCCACCAGATGATCAAGGCGATGGGTTTCCCCTTCCTGATGGTGGAGGGGGTGGAGGCCGACGACGTGATCGGCACCCTGGCCCGCCAGGCGACCGAGAAGCAGCTGCCGGTGCTGATCAGCACCGGTGACAAGGATATGGCACAGCTGGTCTCCGACCATGTCACCCTGATCGACACCATGAAAGATGTGAAGACCGATCGGGAAGGGGTGATCGAGAAGTTTGGCGTACCGCCCGAGCTCATCATCGACTATCTGGCCCTGATGGGTGACAAGGTCGACAACATTCCCGGTATGACCGGTGTCGGCGAGAAGACCGCACTGGCTCTGCTGCAGGGGATTGGCAGCATCGACGAGATTGCCGCCAACCTGGACAAGGTAGCTGCGCTCGGTTTCCGTGGCTCCAAGGCGTTCGCCGACAAGTTCCGCGAGCAGGAGGAGCAGGTTCGTCTCTCCTATCGACTGGCGACCATCAAGACCGATGTCGAGCTGGAGCAGAGTCTGGAAGAGCTGTTGCTCAAGCCGGTCGACAAGGAGTCCCTGCTGGCGGTCTATCGCGAATACGAGCTGCGCAACCTGATCAAGGAGCTGGAATCCGGTGGTGAAGAGGGCAGCGAGATTGCCGGACAAGACGAGGCTGGCGATGAGAGCGCCGCTCCGGTTGCCGCCATCGAAACCGACTACCGCTGCATTCTGGACGAAGCCGAGTTTGACGGCTGGCTGGAACAGTTGAAAGCGGCACCGCTGTTTGCCTTCGATACCGAAACCACCAGTCTCGACTATATGGAGGCGCGGATCGTCGGCGTCTCCTTCGCGGTTGAACCGGGCAAGGCTGCTTATGTGCCGTTTGGCCACGACTATCTTGGGGCACCGGTACAGCTGAGCGAGGCCGTGGTGTTGGGCAAGCTCAAACCGCTGCTGGAAGATCCGACCCGTCTCAAGGTGGGACAGAACCTCAAGTACGATCGCAACGTGCTGCTTAACCATGACATCGACCTGCAGGGCATTGCCTACGACACCATGCTCGAGTCCTACGTGCTCAACTCCACCGCCAGCCGCCACGATATGGATTCGCTGGCCAAGCGTTACCTCGGGGTTGAGACCACCTCCTTTGAAGATATCGCCGGCAAAGGAGTGAAACAGCTCACCTTCAACCAGATCGAGTTGGAGCAGGCGGCCCCCTATGCGGCGGAAGATGCCGATATCACCCTGCGTCTGCACCAGACCCTGTGGGGTCAGCTGGAGGCCGTGCCGGGCCTTGCCAAGGTATTCAGCGAGATCGAACTGCCGCTGCTGCCAGTGCTGGCGCGGATGGAGTTGCTCGGCACCACCATCGATCCCAAGCTGCTGCACCAGCAGAGCCAGGAGATCGAGCTGCGGTTGGCGGAGCTGGAGAAGCAGGCCCATGAGCTGGCTGGACAGGAGTTCAACCTCTCCTCGCCCAAGCAACTGGGGGAGATCCTCTTCACCAAGCTGGGGTTGCCGATCATCAAAAAGACCCCCAAGGGAGCGCCATCCACTGCGGAAGAGGTGCTGGCCGAGCTGGCGGAGACCTATGAGCTGCCGCAACTGCTGATGGAACATCGCGGTCTGGCCAAGCTCAAGTCCACCTACACCGACAAGCTGCCGCTGATGATCAAGCCCCGGACCGGGCGGGTGCACACCTCCTATCATCAGGCGGTAGCGGCTACGGGCCGTTTGTCATCATCTGATCCCAACCTGCAGAACATCCCGGTGCGCAACGAGCAGGGGCGCCGGATCCGTCAGGCCTTCATCCCGAGCGCCGGTTACAAGCTGGTGGCGGCGGACTACTCCCAGATCGAGCTGCGCATCATGGCGCACCTTTCCGGTGACAAGGGGCTGCTGACCGCCTTTGCCGAGGGCAAGGATATCCACAAGGCGACTGCTGCCGAGGTGTTCGGCGTGGCGCTCGATGCGGTCACCACCGATATGCGCCGCAGTGCCAAGGCGATCAACTTCGGCCTCATCTATGGCATGAGTGCCTTTGGTCTGGCCAAGCAGTTGGGTATCGGCCGTGCCGAGGCGCAGAAGTACATGGATCTCTACTTCGAACGCTACCCGGGCGTGCTGGAGTATATGGAGCGTACCCGCCAGCAGGCGGAAGCCCAGGGCTATGTCGAGACCCTGTTTGGCCGTCGCCTCTATCTGCCGGATATCAAGTCCCGCAACGCCGGTCTGCGCAAGGCAGCCGAACGGGCCGCCATCAACGCACCCATGCAGGGTACGGCTGCCGACATCATCAAGCGCGCCATGATCAACGTGGACAGCTGGATCCGCGGTATCGAGGATGAGTCGATCCGCATGCTGATGCAGGTACACGATGAACTGGTGTTCGAGATCCGCGAAGAGAAGCTGGAGGAGTACACCGCCATCATCAAGGAGAAGATGTCGGCCGCTGCCGAACTGCATGTGCCGCTGCTGGTTGAAGCGGGTACCGGTGATAACTGGGATCAGGCCCACTGATTTCCGGTCAGCCGTTCTGCACGGCTATATAGCTATATAAGAAGCGAAGCCCGGCATCATGCCGGGTTTCCTGTTTCTGCCAGCCCTATCAGGTCTCTTGCCGATACTCATCCTTGAGCAGGACATAGTTGTCGGCCGAGGTCTTGAGGAAGGCGATCTCGGCGGGCTTGAGTGGGCGAGCCTGTTTGACGGGATTCCCTATATATAGAAAGCCCGACTCGAGTCGCTTGCCCGGTGGCACCAGCGAACCTGCGCCGATCATCACATCATCTTCAACCACGACGCCATCAAGCAGAATGGCACCCATGCCGACCAGCACCCGGTTGCCGATGGTGCAGCCGTGCAGCATCGCCTTATGGCCGACCGTGACATCCTCACCGATCAGCAGCGGATAGCCGGTCGGGTTGCTGGTGCTCTTGCGGGTCAGGTGCAATACGGTGCCGTCCTGAATATTGCTGCGGGCGCCGATGCGGATATGGTTCACATCCCCCCGTGCCGCCACCATGGGCCAGATGCTGGCATCATCGGCCAGTTCGATATCGCCTACCAGTGTCGCGCAGGGATCTA